>JBEKTN010000026.1:0-35439 GCA_049516015.1 Isosphaeraceae bacterium
CTTCCGAATCTCCACAGGCCCTTTGGAAGGAACGAACAACAAGATCAAGACGATGAAGCGGGAAGCATACGGCTATCGTGACGAGGAATTCTTCACTCTCAAGATCTTCGCCGCTCACGAGCCAAAGTACGCTTTGGTAGGATGAGCGCACCAGAAACCATCGGACACCCGAGTCATGCCTCAGATAATCCTCGACGTAGCCGACTGTTGTGGAGTCACTTGGAAAAAGTACGCTCTTTGCGGATGAACCTTCTTTTTGCCGGTGTGGCACTTCTCGAAGCCGTCCGAGCATCAGAGAGCCGGGTCTCACGAGGGGGATGATTCACATTCCTTCTCTATTCTCTCTGCTTCCCCAAGTTCATCCTTTCGGTAGCTTGCGGCAAGAAGAACGCATTTTTTTCTCAAGGTTCCTCGGCTTGGTGCCGAGATTGAAACGATAAGCTCAAGCGCGGAGTTTTCCGCAAATCACTGTTATCCGGAATGGGGTGATTTGTCGGCCGAACTCCTCTTGAGACCTTTCAGCCAGGAGGGCTCAGGGGTCATGGCACACGATGTTGCTGCTGTCCGTTCGGTACGAGAGGCTTCACGTCACAGGGTAAGCTTTCAAACCAGCATGGAGGATCTTGAAGGACGAGTCCTCCTGTCGGGCGGCCATCACTACAAGCCCCCGCACGTTCTTGTCCACGTCCGCGTGGTGCATCGCCCGGTGCCGCATGCGCGGCCTCGGCGCGAGCTTCGAGTGAACATCGCTCAGACGCAGGCACCAATGATCAATGTTCCGATCAACGTCCAGACCACGGTCAGCGGAAGCACGGCTACCTCGGTAGCGACACCTGAATCAACTTCAGCCCAAAGCCCGACTGCGACAATCACGAGTCCGTCCACGGCAACTTCAAGCACGTCCGCGACTCCGACCCCGACTCCGACATCAACTCAGCAGGCGACGTCCACAGTTCAATCGTGGCTCGCTCTGGTAGCGACTTCAACGCCGACTGCGACGCCAACCCCAACAGCCACGACGTGGACCCCGACTCCAACGCCAACTGCCAAAACCCCAACTCCAACCCCAACAGCCACGACCCCGACTCCAACAGCCACGACGTGGACCCCGACTCCAACGCCCACAACCCCGACTCCAACACCCACACCAACAGCCACGACGTCGACTCCAACGCCCACACCAACAGCCACGACATCGACCCCAACTCCAGCACCCACACCAACAGCCACGACATCGACCCTGACTTCAACACCCACACCGACAGTCACAACCCCGACTCCAACACCCACCCCAACAGCCACGACGTCGACGACATCGACCCCGACTCCAACACCCACACCGACAGTCACAACTCCAACACCCACACCAACAGCCACGACGTCGACTTCAACGCCCACAGCCACGACCCCGACTCCAATACCCACACCAACAGCCACGACGTCGAGTCCAACACCCACACCAACAGCCACGACCCCGACTCCAACACCCACACCAACACCAACGCCCACACCGACCCCACCGGCACCGACACCGCCAACTTTTCCTGACGATACGTTACTAGTCGACGCGCAAACGGGTGAGATCGATCAGTACAATGATGGGGGTCGCCATCTGATTTCACCACCCGTCGCGGCCCAAATGGGGATCACCGCGGCTCAGCTCACTACGGTCACTGCAGCCAATTTCAACCTGATTCCCCCGGGTGCGGATTACTTCCCTGATGGAATGTACTTGCGGAATGCCCAGACCGGCGAAATCTCTCAGTACTCTGGCAGAGACTTCCACTTGGTTTCGGTACCCGTGGCCACCAAGATGGGACTGACCGGTACCAACGTGGTCACGATCACGGCCGAACAGTACGACAAGGTTGCCAAGGGAAGCGATTACTTCCCCGAGGGAATGCTCATTCAGAACGTCCAGACCGGCGAGGTGGACATCTATAGCAATGGCCAGCGCCACTGGATCTCGGTTCCGGTTGCAAACACGATGAACATCACGGCTGCTCAGGTTACAACGATCAGCGCCAGCCAATTTAACGAAATTCCCCATGGTTCAGATTACTTCCCAGAGGGTGTTTATCTCCAGAATCAGGTGACCGGCGAGATCTCGCAGTACAGTGGTGGTTACAATCATGTTGTGTCCGCACCGGTTGCTACCGTGATGGGCCTGACCTCCTCCCAGTTGATCTCGGTGACTTCCAGCCAGTACAACGCGATTCCTCAGGGCAATGCTTATTATCCCCAGAGGATTTTTGTGGAGAACAACCAGACCGGCGAGATCGACCAGATCAGCGGGGGCCAGCGATACTGGGTTTCACCCCAGGCTGCACTGGAGATCGGACTGACCAGCACGCAGATCGCAACCATCGGCGCTAATCAGTTCAATGCGATTCCTCTGGCCGGCAACTTCGTGGCCCCGACGGTCTCCACTGGCTCATCGCAGAGCCAGTCGAGCAGCAACTCGGGTTCATGATCCGAGTAGTTGATGGATCTTTTAGGTTGTGAATCACGAATTCGAGCGGCCGCCTCTTCATTGGGGGCGGCCGTTTAATTTCATGTGGTCGATGCGGGAAGGGAATCCTCGGTCAGTTGTGCGATACGTTGTTCATACACATTCGCCCAGGCCAGAAAGTCATAGAACGCCAGCAGCGTGCAAAAGATCAGCCCCGGCCTTCCGTCGAGGAATCCCAGGCGAAAGAAATAGGCGTAGACAAAGCGAACCAAGGGGCGCATGGGCAGGCGAAGGTAGATTTTCTTGAGCCATCGCTTGAGCTGCTTGTCCCGGCCGATAGTTGGGGAAACCGGCTCGTTCAGAAACCGGTCATACATCGCCGCCTCCCAGACGGCATAGCGGTTATGCTTCTCGACCCAGATGGAAATTGTCGGATAGGCGTGGTGCTCTAGCTCCTGCCTCAAGCGCAGGGCCCGGCCCTTGAGCTCGACATGCTCATGCGCCTCGTTATCTCCGGTCCGGCCTCCGGTGTGATCGGGCATCCTCTCGTAGCGTCCAAGGCGATGCTGAAACAGGCGCAGGTTCCAGCATTCCGAATAGCCGCAGTGGCGGATTCGTCGACCCAGGAAGAAGTACTTCGAGTTCAGATAGTAACCCTCGGCATCATTCGTGGCGATCCGGTGAGCGATCTCTCCGGCCAGCTCGGGCATGACCACTTCATCGGCATCGACGATCAACACCCAGTCGTTCCGGAACGGGACATTTTCCAAAGCCCAGTTTTTCTTCTTGGGGTAACTTCCGCTGAACTGAAACTGGATGACGGTGGCTCCGAACCCGGCGGCAACCTGGGTGGTTTCGTCGCTGCTCTGGCTATCGATGACGAAGACCTCGTCCGCCCAGGCGAGTGCCGGAAGGCAGCACCGGAGGTTCTCGGCCTCGTTCTTGACGGGCACGATTACACTGACAGGTGCTTTGAAAGTCCTGCGGCGCATGTCTCTCGTTCGGACTACGGACGGCTCTTGTAGCGCTTGATCGGCAAGGGACATGTTCATCGTCTCCACGAGGAATTCGTCGTCTCCCATGATGGTCTCAAAGGAGTGCCCAGCTCAGGAAATGACGCACTCCGGCCGAGCACCGCCGCCAGCCAGCCACTTATACACGGAGGCGAGACGATGAGCTTGCTGGTCCCAGGTGTACTGATTCTCGACAAGCCGTCGCCCGTTCTGTCCCAACCGTCGGCGATCCTCATCGGTCCTCTCAAGCAGGCCAAGGAGGCCTTGAGCAACTTCGCCTGCCTCGGGATTGACTACGATGGCTCCCTGGACGTCGGCTAGCTCGGGAAAGTGGCAGGCCGTCGTAATCAGGCAGGGTAGCGAGCAAGCCAGTGCCTCGAGGATCGCCATGCTGAAGCCCTCGCTGTAGCTGGGCAGGATGAATGCGTCTGCTGCCGCCCAAATCTTGCGAGCACGTTCACCCCCCACGTATCCGACGTAGGTCACACGCTCGGATAGTCCCAGCGTCTCGATCCGCTCGGCGAACGGTTTCCACGCACCGTCGTCCTTACCGGCCACCAAGAGGTGCAAATCGAGGAAACCCGGTCCAACGCGACCCAGGGCCTCGGCTAGGAGATCAAGCCCTTTCTTGACGTGTAAGCGGCCGAAGAACAGCAGCACGAACTTGCCCTTCAGCTCTGGATGCTCTTGCTCCAGAACGGCTCGTGCGGGCAGATCGTCAAAGAAGCCAAGATCGACGCCGTTGGGTACGAAGCAGATAGGGGTCCAGGGAGCAAGGCGGCGAAGGTGGCCAATCTCGGGACGCGACAGCGCGTGTAGGCAGGCAGCCTGGCGGAGGTTCCTGGACTCGACGAGCGCGAGGTAGAGACTCTTCTTCCACCACTTGTGCCGCAAGGCCCATGGCTCGGCCATGCCATGAGCGGCCATCAGGTACGGAACCCGCGCGCTGCGCGCCGCTCTGGCCCCGCGCCGCGTATGACCTTGCCAGAGCCCATGCAGGTGGACCACTTCCGCCGCTCGGATGGCCGCCTCAAGGTCGGTCTCTGGCCCTTTGAGAGTCAGAAGCGTTTCAACCGGCAAGGAGTCGAGTCTTGAGGGAGTGGGCGTGACGATGGTCACATCACCTCCCAGCCGGCTTAACGCGCCAGTCATGCCCAGGATGCTAGGAACCATGCCCCCGTCGCGCACCGGGTCCAGGCCATTGCAGAGATGAAGCCACCCGGAGTGCCTGGAGGAGAAGCTGCGTACCGGTTGGTCGATGACCGTCTGCGTGTAACTCATTGGTTCACCTCACTCTTTCCAGGGCAAGGGACCAGGAGGTCCGTTGAGATCGAGTTGCCAGGTCGAGCGCCTTGAGAGTGCCCTGCGCGAAGCGGTCAGGGCCCCATAAACTCACCATTTCGGCGGCGCGTCCGCCCATGGACCGACGTTCGTCTTCCGTGAGCAATGTCAACCACGTGAGCTTCTGACACATCTCTTCAATGTCGAGCGGATCGAACTGCGCACCGCTGGTCGCCTCGAGCTCGGGGACCAACGTGGGCGCACATCCAGCCCGGTTCGAGACAAGCAAGGGCAAGCCGGTACTGGCAGCCTCGTTGACGACAAGGCCCCATGGCTCCGAAAGGCTGGGCAGAACGAAGGCTCCGGCATGAGCATACCATCGGGAAAGTGCATCAGCCTGTAGGAAGCCAGGCCGGTGGAAGGCCTCTGCATAGCCGCTCCGCTTGATCGCTGCATCGATCAGAGCAGCCTGGGGGCCATCGCCGCAGAGAACCAGGTCCCATGAATGGTCGGGGCCTGCCTGGTCGCGATAACGGGCGAAGGCCTCAACCAGGCGAACCAGGTTCTTCTCAGGGGCGAAACGGCAAACCGTCAAGAAGAACCGAGCGGCAGGCAGGCCTCGCCTTCCTTCGGGATGGTCGCGCCAGAAGTCGGCCTGATTCCGGTAGAAGGCGTTATCGACGGCATTATAGCCCAGGGTTATGCGATCGGCCGGCATCCCCAGTTCAATCAGGTAGTCACGATGGTGGGGACCCCCCACGAGCGCCGCGTCAAACAGGCGTAACCGGCGCCGTTTGATCAGCTCCTTCCACCAGGTTCGAGGCCGGTCGACTGCCTGGCTTTCCGACATCAAGACTGCCGTTTGGCGGTTTCGGCGGACCCATTGGGCCGCGGCCATCGACTCCGGCCGGGCATAGCCGACGATCCCCACAGCGTCGGGCTGATCGTGGTCGAGGGCCCGGACGATGGCTGCGACACAGTCGGCGGGCGTCAGGGTCTCGAGAACTCGGTCCGGAAACAGAGTGATCCAGTCGAATGGCGCCGCCTGCTGCGGGCGCTGCCACGGATAGGTCCGCTCGCTGCCGGCCACCTCGTAGGCGATCAGACAGTCACCGCGCTCGCGCAGCCGGCTTGCCAAGGCCCGCAGCCGGGCCAGGTGATAGGGACCGAAGTTGGTGAAGCATATGGCAAGGATCATCGTGATCGCCTCTGGTTGACGGGTCTCACTGCTGGATGCCGAGGATCGGTGCCGCCCCACCATGCGCCGGCACCATGCGCGATTGCTTTAGGTGTTTCAGGTATCCGGCACGCCAGGCCATGATGGGCCGCTCGGCAAGATAGCCCAGGAGAACCCCCGAGCCGATACCCACGCTGGTGAGAATGAACCAGGTCAGCCTCCAGTCGCTCACCAGATGCCACTTCAGAATGGCAGAGCCCGTGAGCATCACGATCGGCCCGTGGAACAGGTAGGTTGGATAGCTTGCCAGGCCCAGCAAGCGAATCAGTGCTCCTGCGCGGCCCCGGTCCACTGGCTTGACCCTACGGGATTCGGTGACGACGAATCGCATCAACATCAAGGTAAACGCCACACCGAGGACCAGGTAGACAACCTCAAGATGGATGCCCTGCGAGTACCACATCGCCATCGCCATGATGAGCACCAAGGGCCAGAGCGCCGAGGTCTTGCACGCCGCCTGAGAGCTGCGAAGCCACTCGCGGTGCTCGGCGACCAGCGTCCCCTGAAACCAGATGATCCCCAGCCCGAAGAGCAGCCCGGGACTGCGCACATAGCCCGTCCGGTACTCAAAGAAATAGACCCAGTCAAGAATGAGGGCGAGCACCAGGCAGAGGCTCATGCCCAGTGATGTGGGACGGATGCCGAACCTCAGCGCCACGCAAACCACCACGCCGTAGAACAGGTAATAGAACATCTCGTTGGTGATGCTCCAGGACGGCGCGAAAGACCCGTACGTCCAGGTCAGGTTCTGGATGATGAAAAGCTGAGCGATCAGGCCATTGACGTTTACACCCTGAGGCCAGCAAGACGGCCGCGCGGAGGCCATGAACCGCTCGATGACCACCGCCAGCAGGAGTGCCAGGTAGTAAAGCGGTAGGATGCGAGACAGCCGGGCCAGCAGGTAATGGCGAAGAGGAAACGCATTTCCCTCGATCTGCCGCTTGACGGAGAGCTGGATGCAGTAGCCGCTGATCGCGAAGAACCCGATAACCCAGTAGACGCCGGCAGCCGCCACGTAGAGCAGCAGGTCGTGCAGCCAGCCGGAAAGCTGGCCCGGAACCTCGGGATGAATCACCCAGGAGATGTCAACGGCATGCGCGCCTACAACCAGAAATGCGAAAAGACCACGACAGATATCGATCTTCTCGTTCGAGGAGAGGTGGCCGAGCGACGAGGAATGGGAACGAGAGGGACTGTATGTCGCTTCGGTCATTTCCGACTTCTTCCTTCTTGAGCGATCCATTGGCCTGTTTCCGCCCATTGTCTCGGGCTCCGCGAATTCAGAGTTTCTAGAATGTCATGCGCAATTAAGAGTGGCTTCGCGGGAAACTCCCTCGAGCCCTTGAGGCGATGGGGCACTCAACTTGTGACCCCACCACATGAACACGACGATTGGAAAGCCTGAAAACCCCCAGTTGTAATAAAACCAGGTCAATGGATCGTCACCGACTACCATGAACCAAGCATTGAAAAAAGTGATTGACCACCAGAACTGGACCCAGGGGACGTCCGCGTGGAGTCGGAAGTACTCGTAGGCGGTGCGTATCAAGAGGGCGACAAAGGCCATCACGAGGAGTGTGGCGACAGCACCGCCGTTGAGTTGTGCGGCCCCCAGGATCCCGATCGCGGGTCCAGTGAAATCCTCGCCACGATCGAGTTCCGAGCCGGCAATCCAGGCGCCTACCCACTGCTCCCGGCCGAAGAGGGGCTTGGTCGGCCAGAGGATCCGCGGGATGTAAGTGGAAACGACGCGCATGTAGTTCATTCCATAATCATACTCCGACTTCTCGGGAACCGTATCCATCATCAGCAGAAACCCGCCGTATTCGGTTGTTTCATGACTCCCCGCCTCGAGAGGATCTTCCTGTTCCTCGATGTTCAGGCTTTCAAGAATCTTGGCGATCTTGAACTCCGAGAGGTACTGAGTGAATCCCGACGCGGAGAATTCATAGCTGTCGTTGTTTCGCCAACCGATGGCGATTGCCACCACGAGAACACCCGCGAAGGACGTGCCAAGCAAGACAGGCCATGACGGCCGCTTCAACCGCGTGATATAACAGGCACAGACCGTGGACAGCACACCGATCAGCGAATGTGAGCGCTTGCCGTTGAACATCCATATTGCAACATAGGCTGCCGCGACCAAGAGGCCTGCGGGGAAGAAGAGCGGTTTGGGTGAAGCCAGGGTCCGGCCCGTGACGATGAGCAAGATCGCCGCGACCATCATCACGAACGGGAACGAGCGAAGCAGTGCTTCCTCCGGAGAGATCGAATCCGGCCCTTGTAATCCCCCTCTGATCACAACGCCAGCACAGAAGAGCCCCCAGAGAATGAGGAGGGGAGAGACCCCGGCGATCAGGACCGTCGACCATCCGCGTGGGGGCCGGGGTAGGACAGGGGCAAGTCGGGGGCTGATTCCGAGATGGTACACGGTCAGGAACCACACCAACGCCCACAGGGCGCGGAAGTTTGCCGCCGCCACGAGCTCTTGCCCACGGACCCTCAGGGCCCATTCATGGTACAAGACCGCCTGCATGATGTAGACCTGCACATAGCCGACGAGAAATAGCCAGACCGGGGCGAAGGGATCGAACTTGCGAACGATCACGTTGACCAAGAAGTAGACCAGGATGATTCCAGCGGCCGCGAAAACGAAGTACCGGTCGTCCATGAGGTCACCCCACCTTGACGCCACTGAACTCGGTACCCTGAGAGGCAATCTCCACGGAAGGACGCTTCGCCTTTGGTTGATAGCCCAACCATCTTTTCAGAGCCAAGATGGGACGCTCCACGAGATGCCAGGAAAGTATGGCCAAGGCGATGCTGAGTCCAAGCTTGAACAAGTCGATTCCAAAATTCTCACGCCATCCGTAGCTGGCGGCACAGTTGTCCCATAACTTAAAGATAATATGATGGTACATATAAATGCCGTAACTAATAGTTCCCAGATAGACGAGCAAGGGGTTACGAAGCCAGCGAAGCGCGGGATGGCCCGAGTAAAGCACGATCATGCCGACCGTGGCGACCAGGATGAGGTTCGCCGCCAGCATTTTAAGGCAATCAGCCGAGCCCGCCGGAGCTAATCCCGGCCAGCGCGCGTTAAGCAGCCTGGTACAACTCAGGAGCATTAAAACCACCCCAGGCGTAGCCAGAGAAAGTATCGTGAAACGATTCCGTGAGTGGGGTGACATCTGCTGAGCAGATGTCCGATCGCCGATCAGACCGGCAAGCAGTCCGCCGAGTGCCAGACCGTCGCAACGCGTAATCAGAATGAAGTGATTGATACTCCAGGCTCGCGCTGCCACAGCCAGTCCAACAGTCGCCAAGGCCAGAGCAGGAAGTCCACGCCGCCCCACAAGCCAGATCACGACGGGCCAGAAAATGTAAAACTGCTCTTGGATAGCGAGGCTCCAGGTGTGGCGGAATGCAAGCGGAAAGGTTGGTTCGCGTCCGATCCAGCAATGCCCAACTTCCTGGGTATAGGTCAGGTAGAAGGGCAGATCTTCAAGATTGCCGGGGGTTGGCAAAAGTCCGTTAGTCAGGACGACTATCCCTAGAGCGAGGTAGTATGCGGGCCAGATCCGCAGCGACCTTCGCGCGTAGAAGGAAAAAAGGAACCCTTCCGTAAGAGCGTTGTCAAGAATGATTGTCGTGATGAGGTAGCCCGAGAGCACGAAGAAGAGGTCGACGGCATGACCAAAGTTACCGACAGCCGGGAACCAAAGGTGGAAAATGACGACCGCGAGTGCAGCCAGACCGCGAATCGAATCTAGTTCTTTAGCTCGTTGCATCCTTGCTTTCTTCCTGTTGGGCGGTCTCATTTCGGCTGGCGAGACCAGTGCAAGTCAGGTGTCTTCAAACCATCGCTGTGATGGGATGCTACCGGGGACTCCTGCTTGAGCTGCTCGATAGCGTTGACAATACCGTTGTGATAGCGCGGCCAATCGAACTCGAGTGCGCGGGAGCGTGCTTTTGTAGACATCCTTGCCCGATCCTGAGGCGAGCCACCGAGTTGCTCCATGCGCTGAGCAAGTCTGTTGACATCGCGCGGTCCAACCAAGAATCCTTCAACGCCATCCCGGACGACCGAGCCGGCCGCCGGCGTGACCACGCAGGGGAGACCGCAGGCTAACGCCTCGTAGGTAACCACGGCCGAGCCCTCAAAAAGCGAGGGAAACACGAAGACATCAGCCACGGCCATCCGCGCCGGAACGTCAGCATGCGCGACTCGTCCTAGCAGTTCGACATGGTCAAGCAACGGGGAAAGCGGCCCGGGGTTCCTCGGTAGAGCCCCGAGCAGTTGAAGCTTCCATCCCGGCCGGCGGACTCTGCTCCAGGCCTCGAGCAGGTACTTGATTCCCTTGCGCTGAGTGATTCCCCCCGCGAACAGGAAGGTGCAGCTCGCATCGTGGCGCTTCCCGGCCAGAGGGCGAAATCGGCGGCAATCCGCGGCATACGGCACCACCCAGATCTTGTGCCGGGATGTTCCGTGCTCCACGAGGGTCTCGGCAATGTGATCTGACGGTACGAGGATAAGGTCAGCCAGCGCGATGTCGCGCAGCCGCCGGTGGTGCAGCCAGGCGAGCTCCGCGCGATCGAGGACACCGTCACCCAGATAGATCGGAAAGAACTCCGGGGCGAGAGCGGCTTCCTTGTTCAACACCTCGGCCTCCTCACGAACGTCGCCGTGGACCATGCTCAAGATGGTCGGGATGCCGAGCCGCCGGCAAAGAGGAAGCGTGACCGCCGAGCCGACGTCGCTGAAAACCAGGAGAGCCCCGGGACGGCACCGTGCCACCAAACGGGCCAGCCGTCGATCGAACCATGTAGCTCTTGCTTGCGCGAGCAGACGCTTGAAGGTTTGCGATCGCCCCGCGAGTCGTGCCTCAATTCGCAACGACAGGTCGACGTAGGGGACAGTGGAAACACTGTCGGCGGGAATCTCGGCATCGTATCGTCGGAGCAGGACACTCTCCAGCCGGGAAAGCCGGTTCGGATCCAGGCGTCGGGCCAGCGTCGCCAGCGGCCCATCGGGATCGTAGTATGACGATGTCAGAAACCTCTGGAGGAGCCCCGCCCTGCCCAGCCCGATCACGGCCTGATAGGCAGGAGGCCGGGCATCCGGGCAAGCCACCACGACCGATCCCGTGTCTTGCCGTGTTTCCATCTTGGCTTCGATCATCCTTGATCCGCCCTCCCCCTGGAGTCTTGCTCAGTGACCCGGAAACGACTGGGCGTGTTTCTCGCGACGGGCCAGTTCCAGGTCATGCTCGACCATCATCTTGATCAGGCCATGGAAGTCCACCTCGGGCGTCCAGCCCAGGACCTGCCGCGCCTTGCTGGCGTCACCGAGCAGAACGTCGACTTCGGACGGCCGGGTGTACTTGGAATCGAAGTCGACGAAGTCGCGATAATCCAGGTCCACGAGGGCAAACGCAAGCTCGAGGAGTTCGCGAACTGAGTGAGTCTCGCCGGTGGCAACAACGTAGTCATCGGGCTTCTCCTGCTGGAGCATCATCCACATGGCCCGGACGTAATCTCCGGCGAAACCCCAGTCACGCTGAGATTCCAGGTTGCCCATGACCAGACGTCTTTGCAGTCCCTCCTTGATCCGGGCGGCACCGAGAGTGACTTTCCGGGTCACGAACGACTCACCCCGGCGAGGGCTCTCGTGATTGAAGAGGATCCCCGAGCACGCAAACAGGCCGTAGGCTTCCCGGTAGTTGATGGTCTGCCAGTGGGCGTGGAGCTTGGCGCAAGCATAAGGGCTGCGGGGATGAAACGGAGTGCTCAGCCCCTGGGGCGGAGCCGCCGAGCCGTACATCTCCGAACTCGACGCCTGGTAGAACTTCACCGGCTTGGCCTGGTTGATCTGCCGTACCGCCTCGAGCAGGCGCAGGGTCCCCAGCCCCACCACATCGGCCGTGTACAGCGGCTGGTCGAACGAGACCCGGACGTGGCTCTGCGCACCAAGGTTATAGACCTCATCGGGTCGCACCTGCTCCATCACGGTGGATAGGCTCGAGGCGTCAGCCAGGTCTGCGTAATGGAGGTGGAGACGATCACGCACTTGGGAGTCATATTTGAACAGATGATCGATTCGCTGGCGGTTTAGAGAGCTGGAGCGTCGAACCAGGCCGTGAACCTCGTAATCGGCCTTGCCGAGGAGAAACTCTGCGAGGTAAGAGCCGTCTTGACCTGTGATCCCGCTGATCAGTGCTCGTTTCATGAAGTCGATTCCCGGTTATCTTGAGGCATGATCCCGCGTGGTTCTCTCAAGGAACATAGTACTCAGCACGATCGTGGGGAAGAATGGGCTCAAGTTCGATCAGCAACGACTGGGTGAAATCCCGCAGCGCGTCGCCATCAGGGTCGTGCTCTCCAGGATAGAAAATCTCCACGGTCATCGAGGAACCACGCGTGGTTTGTCCGTGACTGCTCCGGCTGGTGATTGGCAGTCGCCGGACAAAGTTTTCCAGCTTACCTTCACCGAAAATGTAATACCAGAATCCCACCTGCTTAACCAGTTCACCCTGCTCGTAACCCAGTCGAGTGATTCGTACTTCGTGACTGTCCGGCGCAACCGTGGTGAGCACCTTGGTCTGCGATTCGATCTTGGTCCAGCCTCCGGATGGAAGGCAAATCTCTGGTGTGTGCCGCAGGTTCGTTCCCTTCTCTGAGTAATTGATCCAGAGCGTGAGTTGCAGGCCCGGCTGGGTCCGGCTCTTGTAGACCCTGTTGAGGTACTCGGTGGTCTGAGCCCGCTCGATAATGTCGGGGGCAACGTCCTCCTTCTCGCCCACCCAGTCGCCCAGCTCCAGCGGGATTGATGCAAGGTCTCGACGCAATGAGGGACGTTTAGTCTGGTTGAGACGCTTGAGCTCGCCCTGCGCAACCAGACCTATCGTGAGAACTCCGGCGCACAAAACACAGCGGTGCATTTGTGTCATGGTTGACCCTTTGGTATGCGAAGAGGGACCAGTTTTTCCGTGAATCCCCCGTTTATCCAGCTAACTGACCCGCTCAATAGGCTCGTTCTGGAAGTGGCTGGGATGATGATGGTAAGGTCCCAGGCGCGTTTCTGAAAGAATCTTCGGGGTTCTGATCGGACGGGTTCTGGCAGAACTGATTTAGCAGGGAGCAGACAGAATTCAAGAGCAAGAGCCCGAAGCTCATCATCAAGATTCCCTCGAGGGTGTGATAAGTGCCCGAGGCGTACTCACGATTGACAAAGTGCATGATATAGCCTGTCAGAACAATGCGGGCCACGTTCGCGGTCAGAGCAACTGGCAGTGCGGCGATGATGATGATCGTCCTGTACCAGCCCGGCCGCGCCGTCAGGTAGGCCACGGCCGCGGTGAGGGCGAGAAACCCGGTCATCTGTCGCATGCCGCTGCACGCTTCGGCCACGAACATCTGCACCCCTCCCGGCAGCGTCATCCGGTTCCCTTCGCGGAGTACAGGTACCCCGGTTGCATTCATCACGGTCGATGCGACTCGGCTAGCCAGCAACTGCAACGGCGAAGCGATCCGTGAGTACATGGCGATGGGCAAGGGCACCATGAACACGAGGAAAAAGAACACGAACCAGTACCGGCTGAGTGCCTTGGTCCCCAGGATCAGGGTGAACATTCCCGCCAGGCCGACCAGTAGTGCGAGGTCTCCCAGGAAGGGAATCGGCAAGGGAATTGTGATCAGTCGTCCCAGGAGGCCGAGCCCAAGCAGGATTCCCCCGGACATCACCCCGGACCGAATTTCCACCGGCCCACGCCGGACAACCTGGCTGGCAAAGTAGAAGCTGAGCAACGGTACGAGAAATCCATGGCTGTAGTTATCATCGGTCGTCCAGGCGTAGTAGAAATGCCAGAGATTATCCCTGAACAGAATGCTGAACAGGGTCAAACAGATAAGCCCTCCGATCACTGTCACGCGCTGGGTAGGATCGCGGACCGCCTGGGAAAAGAGAACCAGCAGAGTCAGACTTGGCCGCGCCGGGGGAACCGGGCCAGCGGTGGGTGGGCAGGCATCATCGTTGGTCACCGCCATGGCTGTTCGTCCTTCCAGTCGGCTCGGGAATTCCTATCCTTGGTTGATTTCAGTTGGCCTTGGTCCCGCTGGGTCGGAGCCGGCCAAGAGGTTCGGATGCGCGCTGCAGTTCGAGTGCCCTCCGGCTGATATCGTCGCTTGCAGGAGCTTCGAGAGCCGCCTCGAGAGCGACTTTCCGTTGTGCCTCATCGTTGAACTGAAGCGCCACACTCGCCAGGTTGAACCACCAGGACCGCTTGATCGTGAGATCACTGATCCGGTCAATTGCTTGATGATACTGTTGCTCGGCCTCTCTCCACTGGGACAGCAAGGCGTGGGCTTCGGCGATCATTGCGGTGTGGACAGCCCCCTCCGCGCCTGTTGATACAATCTCTTGCTTCTGGTTGAGAATCTGTTTGAGCAGCGCCTGAGCCTCCGGCCGCTCGTGTTCGCGGAGAAGTCGAACCGCTGCCAGAATGGCAACCGTGTTCTTGGGCAAGGCTTCGGACCAGTCCTGAAAGGTCCAGTCAGCGTCGGTGATCAGTCCTTGGACAATTGCCCGAGCGGTCGTTTCACCGGGCAAGAAATAGCGGCGAACGTTGGGCTCGTCGTTGAATGTAGGCTTCGAGGCCAGTGCGAGGTCATTATCGCAGGCGATCTGTAGAGCCTGCCGGTAGACTCGAATTGCGGATTCCTTTTTTCCAGCGTGGCGGAGCGCCCGGGCGCTCCAGGCCAAGCTGACAGCATCGCGACTGAGGCCCAGGTCGAGCGCCCTGCTGGTTAATTTGCTCGACTTCGACGCGAGTTGTGCTCGAGCTAGCCGGGCCATCGGGTTGATTGGTGAGATCCGGACTGCTGCTTCGACCAATTCCCGACCCTCGTCGGTTCGATCGTCATCCGTTCTCGTTCGTCCAAGATAAACCCCCCATTCCGCCAGGTGAAGCGGGGTCGTCTTCCACCACGAGGATTGAGGGGGGACAACCGACTCCGGAAGAGGTTTTTCCCTGCCCTGGTTCTCGGAACGAGTGAGCAGACGCTGGCTCACGACTGAGGCGTTGAAGGAATCGCTGGACCACCGGAGGGAAAGCAGCGAGCCCACGATTCCCATCCCGATTACGAAGAGCGCGGTGGGAGGCCAGACCAGCCAGAGATGGGGAAACCATTGGTCTGGCTCCCGACGCTCGGTCGGCTTACCTTGATCCTCATTCATGCGGGTCGATGGCTTTCTAGTTAGAGCGGAGGGCCGCATCGAAACGGCAGCAAGGATGTCCTTTGCTGAGGGTAAGTCCGGTCCTGTTTTCAGCCTTGGTATTTCAGGCTCGATCCCGGGCTTGTGCCGGGAATTCTTGGGCCAAAGCTCATCCTCGGAAGCTCTCCGGCGATCTCCAGCTGGCGGCATGCCCGGGTCCAGCAGAATTGCGGTTCGGAGATTCGGAATACGGGCCCTTTCCTCGCGATCGGACTCTCCAGTCTCCAAGTGCCTGCAGGCCTCTGTTGAGGTGGATGCG
Organism: Isosphaeraceae bacterium; assembly: GCA_049516015.1. Taxonomy (GTDB): domain Bacteria; phylum Planctomycetota; class Planctomycetia; order Isosphaerales; family Isosphaeraceae; genus Aquisphaera. Next base: position 15,517 of record JBEKTN010000026.1, read on the forward strand.
ATCACATCGGCAGAGCCTGTCTCGAGAACGGAGATTGTTCCAGTCCAGGAAGTGTCCGCCACGAATGGCTGTGCTGGCTGGGCGATGCAGACCGCATCATCCACCCCTTCTTCGAGAGAGGTGCGGAGGCCATGAGAGGAGGGCGGCGAACGATGCTGGGACTCTTCCGTCATGAGGATCGAAGGTTCCTTCATGACTTGCAGGCCAACGGCGGGCTCGTTTCGGGGTGAATCCGAGGTCAAGACCGCCAACCCTGAATGATCGATTGCAACCGGTGCAGAAGGGGAAGACTGCTCTGGAAAGTAGTATTCCAACCAAGCGGAGTGATCATCGAGTGTTTGATCATCATACGCACCCGCGAGTCCGGGCTTGGTTGCCAGGTCGTAGCTCTGGCAGTTTGCATGGCAATCGGCTTCTTCGGCGGTCGATTTGGTACCGAGTTTCTCGGCTTTGGTCGATTGTACCATCCCCCGGTCGCCGCTCGGCTCAATGCCGGCTTCAGGTTCTGATCGCTCCGGCACATCATCGGCTCGCTCGATGCGAATCTCTGGACACAGGTGGTCCGATCGATCGAGCTGCGAGCCTTGATCCCGGGTCTGCAAGAGAGAGGCTGGTTGCCGATCGCGTGTCGTGATCTTCTCCGGTCTCACTGTTGCGATGAAAGGCTCCGCGGGCTGCGTGAGCGCCTTGATGGGAAGATTTGCGTCGAGTCGCGAGCGTGATGATATTGAAGGAGGAACCGGATACCCCAGAGCACCGGCCGGTGTAAGCGGATGAGTCGAAAACCCTCGTGCCTGGGACGGTGAGACTGCAGGTTCTGCCTTCATGGACAAAGGAACTGATGGTTCCTTGAGAGGGACGCTCTGATAACGATCGGCAGGCGGGCTAGGATGCGGCCGGCCGGGTGGGAGAGGCTGTTTTTGGTTAGTCTGAAGCCGGGCTCCTGCGGCCTTCCACCGCGCCTCCCACGGATTCACCGGCCGAGGACTTGGCGATCGCTCCAGCGGCGACTTGATCCGCGGCGTCAAGGGGATACTAGCTTTGTGGACGACGCCCCGTTGAGGGCGAGGAGGCGCGATCGATGCGATACTGTGCTCAGCGGCCGGCAGAGACGAGGGTAACGGGTTGATAGACATCGGCTGTCGGTGCAGCGCGGACGAGAGCGTTCGGTACATCTCCCAGTCCGGATCCGAAGAACGGTTCTGTCGCAACGTGAAGCAAATCGAGCCAACGCGGAAGGGCACGTCAAAAGGTAATGGACAAGGCCCCTCGATCGGCCGGTCCTGGACCAGGATCGACCCCTTGGGGCCAAGAGGGACAAGATGCCAGGTTCGCCCGCGCCGCTGGAGCCTGCATGCCTCTTCCGCCAGCTCACGGTCGGCCAGCCGAACCTCGCAATAGGCTGCGCAGCCGATCCGCACCGACATCCAGGGAATCTCCACGACTCGGATCGGGCCCGATTCTCGATCTTGAATGTGGAGACAGATAAATTCTCGCATCGTGGGATCGACTCCTCCGTGAGCCACGCCCGAAGCGGGCTGCATTACCCACGCTCAACAAACAGGTCCGTGCCGCCGGCCAGCCAGCGATTCCAGGTTCCACCTAGGGCGCTGGCCGAGATGGCCACGGCTGAAAGTTCGATCGTCCAGTGTACGGCGGCTAATAGACTAAAGCTCAAGGCCGCTCCGATCAAGCCATGAGCGAGAGAACGGTCGATCAGTCCGACCCGCTTCAGAACGCTGGGAAGCCGGATCAGGCACCAGAGCACACCCAGGGCGAGGATACCCAGGCCGATCGCCCCGGACTCGACGGTCCACTCGAGAAGACTGCTCATGGCCGTCGTCGAAGACAGGTCACGGTCCTTGAAGTATGGGTGGATCACTCCGAAGCTTCCCAGTCCAGCTCCCACCAGGGGAAACTCGCGGATCATCTCCATACTGTCGGACCAGAGTGCTCGAGCCGAGTCCAGATCAGGAGGTCCAACGGGTGGTTGTCCGCCCAGCAGCACCGGCCAGGAGCTCTCAAGCATCACCCCCAGGCCGATTCCGGCAAGCAAGAGAATGACCATGCACAAGGCCGGCCAGCGAGAACCTGGCAAAACCAGAGCCGGAAGCCCAACGGTCGCCAGCCCCAGGATCACTGGCAAACAGTACCACGGACCGGCGACCAGACCGATCAGAAACGAACCGAGAAGCATCATGACCACGAGGAGAAGCACCAGGCTCCCCTGGCTGGAATACCCTAGCCTGCTCGAGAGGCTCTCCCGGCTGCCGCGTGGCGATAGCAGGTGCAAGACGATCGCCAGTGCGAGGGGCAAGGCCAGCGCTCCGAGGGCCAGGAATGCCCCCGAGCCTCCCATCATCGTCCCGAACAGGAACGGAGTGGTGGGTATGAGAACGGCCTTCGATGTTGCCACGGCCGCGTCGGCTCCGGGTTCGGAGGAGTCGGCCAGGTTCCGCAATACGGCAGTGGCGGGCGCCTCTAGCAGGTCATTCAGGGAAGGGGCCCAGGAAGGGCCGCTGCCTGGGACGTAGAGACCGTAAAGGCCGTCGCTCCGGTTTGTGATCTGCACGACCGCCAGGGCCGCGTTAAACAGGAAGGCGGCAACCACAAGGCCCCAGACCAGGTAAAGTCTTCCCAGGCGATCGCTGAAATGAGAAACGGACCAGAAGATCGCCAGGCAGGCAGCTGCTTCGACCAGCCAGCGAAGGGTCGCTGACCGGTCGAGGGTTGCCGGAGAACGAATCTGGGGCGCCTCAGGTAGGCTCGCCTCAGGATCGTCCGTGTGGACCAGCCGTAGAAGTAGCCCCCGGGCATAGGCCTCGTGAGCCGCGGGTGAGAGCCGGCTCGCCAGACCTGCGGGCAGCGGGGCAAGTTGTACCACGCCTAAACCCAGAGCCAGCAGCCCAAGCAGGCCCAGCGGGCTCTTCAGGATGGGCATCCTGCCCGTGGCGAGGCTTTGCATGAGCTTGATGGCAACCAGCAGGAACGCAGCTCCAGCCATGACGGGACGAAACCACCACACGGCTCCGCCAAAGCCTAGCACGCTGCCAGGAACAAGCACCACGATCAGGGCGCAGATAACACGATCGCTCGCCAGCACAGTCTTTTCGCGCAAATTCACGGGGTGACGACTCCACCTCAAATCGAGGCTTTTCTTAGTGATCGGTCGATCCAGTCAGCTCTATCGAGTCGCACTACGCATTTACTGCCAGCGCCTCACGGGCCCGCATGCCTTTCGCGCTTCGCGCGGAGATTGCGGTATGGGCCCCTTCGTAGCCATAGCTCGACCAGTTCTGCACATCCTCGCTCAAGCTGTTGACAACCACGCCCGCGATGGGGACGTGTGACTGTTCCAGCATCGCCTTGGCGCGCTGCAACGTCACGAGCTGATGCGCGCCGGCACGGACGACCAGCAGCGAGGCGTCGACCATCCGTCCCAGCATTCGGCAATCGGCCATCCCCAGAACGGCCGGCCCATCCAGGATCACCCGGTCGTAGTGGTTCTCCAGGGCCGTCAGCAACTGGCGCAGCTCGAGGGTGCCCAGGATCTCGATGGGGATGTCGCGCGGGTCGCCCGTGGGGATGAAGTCGAGATTGCGCAGCTCGGTATGGCGCAGGGTTTTCTGCCAGGGAAGTGTGCCCTGAAGCACATCGACGAGGCCGTTCGTGGTGCCCTCTTTCTCGGGCTCCGCCGGGAAAACATCACCCAGGCTGGGACGGCGAAGGTCAATATCCAGGAGCAGGGTCCGTTCGCCCGCCCGTGCGCAGGTGGCGGCCAGGTTCAGAGCCGCTGTGCTCTTGCCATCACCGGCCTTGGGGCTTGTCACCAGCAGGGTCACGATGGGGCCGTGGCGATCAGCGACGCCGAGCAGGCTGGCACGGATATTGCGGAAGGCGTCGGCCTCGATCGAATCGGGAGTGCTGGGTGTCCAGAGATGGCCCCCGCGGTGCGTCAGCGACGTCCGACGAATCCGGGGCACGACTCCCAGCAGAGGCAGCGTCAGCCCCTGGGTCACATGTTCGGGGATTTTCACCGAGTGGTCGACGTGCTCCAGCAGAAACACTAGACCGATTCCCATGCCAAAGCTCACCAGTAGCCCGACGCCGATGTAGAGTCCGCGGCTAGGCCTGATCGGCACGGTCGGCTCGACCACGCTGGGAGGGATTCTTACCGGGTCCTTCTGCGAACTGGCCAGAAGCTCGAAGGAGGCGATGTTCCGCTCCATCTCGGTAATACTCTGCCGGGTCTGATGGCGATCCTCAACCATCGACAGGAACTTTTGATGGTCGGGCATCGATTCCTGCATCTGGCCCAGAACCGCCTGGAGCTGGGCCTTGTCGTCCTCGACTTCGCGCTGATATTGATCCAGGATCATCTCCGTCGGGTTTTCGGCCATCTGGGTCTTGAGCGACCGCAGTTCGTCAAGCTCGTCCATGATCTCCTGCAGTCGCTGGGCATATTCCCTGGCCGCCGGGTCGCTGTCGAAGTGTTCGGCTTTGATGGCTCGCTTGGCCTTCATCATCACCCGGACCCACTTCTTCTTCTCGGCCTCGAGCGCCGCGATTCGTTGCTCGCGCTGCCCCGGGCCAGAATCGAAGTCGTTCCTGGAAAACGACTTGGCGATCATCAACTGCTGGCTCAGCTCACCGATTCGCTCTTGCTTGTGCATCAGTGTGTTACCCAGGTTGATATACTGCTCCTCAAGGATGTTCTTTCCTCCCGGGCCGATCGTGTGCACTTTCCTGAGCTGTTCGTAGATGTGTTGGTCGATATCCTCGAGATTCTTCTTGAGCCCTCTCAGCCTGTTCTCGGCGAAACCCTTGGTCTCGTCCGTCCTCTCAAACCTCTCTGAGTCGGCCAGCTTCTTGAATTCCTGAAGCAGTGACTCCAGGAGGCTCTTGGTCCGCGCGGGATCCCTGCCCTCGAGCGTGACGGAGAACATGTTCGTCTTGCCAATCTGGCGCACCTGCAACCCGTTGAGGACGAGCTCCTGTGCCGGGTCGTCGAAGGCGCCGACTTCTGACGCGAAGGTCGGGTTGTTGAACACCCTCTCGGCCAGTCCCTTGCTCTGAAGCTGCGCGATCCGGTTGGGGATATATCGCTCCTGGGTGATGGGATCGTGGCGGCCGATCTCGTGCGATACCAGGGTCGCAAGGACCGGGTTGAATTCGGGCGGCTCGATCGTGACCTCGGCGCGGGCCTGATAGATCTTTGGCTGTCGCAGGGCCCAGATCGACGTCGCGATGGCCATGGGCACCGCCACCGCCAGGATCAGCCAGATCTGTCGCCGCATGGCTCTCATGTAGTCAGACGGCGTCTTCACAGCCGCGGGGTTGATCGAGAGAGATGTCGGGACGGCCATGGGGGTGTGGCAATTGACGCTTGGGCTCGGAGCCGAAGCAGCCGGATGATCTCGAAACGGCACAATTCCGTCCATGGGTGCCTCCGGAACAAATCCAAGTTTCATCGCCGGGCGAGGCCTGTCGGAGCAGTCACGGATTCCACCACCGGGAGTCGTGGGGTGGAGACTTCACCGTGCGGTCGTTGCACGTGAAGCCTCATCCCGAGGATTCGGGAGATGACGCCGGTCACCCCGTGAGGCTCGCATCGCGAGGCCGAGGACACCACGATCAGCAACTCGGCCGGACTGGTTCCTGCTGCCGGAATCCACACCTCCGACATGTTCGACTCGATGGACTGAAACCACTCCAGACGCCCGGCCAGTGCTTGACCGAGCCGCTCCAAGTAGCGAAACACGATGTCCGACGCCAGATCTGGCTCTCGTCCCAGTTCGACGCGGACCGTGATCCAAAGTCCCTCGCCACCGGAGAGTCGAAAGACGGCACCCGGTCCCGACATCTCGCTTACCGAACCGGTCAGATCCTGAACTTCACCCCTTGCGGTCAGCCGCAGTGGCGAGTCGGCACTCGTACAGGAGACTTGCAACAGGTCGCAGCCGAGATGCTGAGCGGTCCGCTCGACGATCTCGAAGGCGGCCGTGGCCGAGTCGCAGAGCTCAATCCGCTGGATGCCCTCCCATGTCAACTTGGCCGCCTGGCGCTCCTGTCGGCCCCGCATCATCCGGGCCTGCAAGTCCCCGCGCAGATTGGTCAGCTCGTCGCGACGGCTGGTCACCACCACAAGGAACGCCAGGCAACCGGAAATGCCCAAGACGAGCGCCAGAAACTCACTTCGCAGGGCCACTCCCAGAAGCACCGCTCCACAGAGAAAGCCCGAGAAACTATAGAGCAAGAGCGCGGCTTGACGCGGGTTCAGGCCCAAGCCGATCAGCAGGTGATGGACATGCCGCCGGTCCGCCGCGCTCAAAGGAAGGTTGCGCACCCAACGGCGAAAGATCGCCATTGCCGTGTCCGAGATGGGCAGGCCCATCGCCAGGATCGGAAACAAAATCGAGATCGCCGAGGGCCCTTTCATCGAGCCCTGGACGCCAATCACTCCGATCAAGAGCCCGATGAGGAGAGCCCCGCTGTCTCCCAGGAAAATGCAGGCAGGGTGCCAGTTGTAGAGCAAGAACCCCGCCAGGCTGCCCGCCAGTGCCACGGCCAGGACCGCCACCTCGATATTCTCGTTGTGAATGGCCACGAGGGTCAAGGTCCCACTGACCAGCAACCCTACCCCCGAGGCAAGGCCGTCCATGCCGTCGATCAGGTTCCAGACGTTCATGCAGCCCAGGAACCAGAGCATCGTCACTACCAGGCTGGGCAGCGCCAGGTCCACGGGCATTCCCAGCAGGCTGAACTCGAGGCTCGGCTGCCCCAGGTCGAAGTTTAGGCTGAGCACATCGATGGTCTGGATCCGGATGCCCCCCAAGTAGAGCGTCAGCACGGCCAGGGCTTGCCCCAGTAGCTTGACACGCGGCCCGATCGATCGTGTGTCGTCGACGAAGCCAACAGCCAAGATGATCAGCGCGGCGCTCAGGATCGCCCACTCATGATGGAGATCCGACAGCGGCAGGCTGACGAATCGCGACGATCCTGAAAGATGCGGGAACACCGTTCCTGCGGCAATGCCCAGAGCCAGGCCCAGACCGCCGAGCCGGGGAATTGCCCCGGTGTGGATGCGCCGGAACTGGTCGGGCCGATCAATGGCACCGACCCAGCTCGCGATCTGGGTGACGAGTGGCGTGGCCAGTACGCAGCCCATCATCGCCAGCGCGAAGATCATCAGGTAACCGTTGGAGATCACCATGAACCGGGTCCCCCCCCATGTCGTCGATCGTCGGCCCCGCGGTTGCAGAGGTCTCGCAAGAGTGCGAGCAGCCCTGGCTTGCGGAAATAGTCCAGCCGCCGCCGGTCATTCCTGGAGATCAAGGTCTGGGATGAAGGGGGGGCACTTGAGTGGGGAACGTCAGCCCGGCTCGTTGGCCGTTGCCCGGCCGGAATGGTCGGGCGCCAGCGGGGAGTGCAAGAAGGGCTCGAGGAGGCATCACGTATGAACAGGATGCAGCAAACCACGGTATGTCTCGTCTTCCTTGACTCGTGCGGGTGCGGCCCGACCCCAAGAATCCGTCTCAGAGCAGAGCATCCGGGAGGGCGGAGTATGGCCGCTGATGAGCTTGCGGTCAAGCGCGATTTGGTCGTCACCGCAAGTGTAGAATGCACGATCGGAGTGCGTCCACCTGGACGTCTCGACCAAAAGTAGAGAAAAGCGGAATTCAGGCAGCCATCAACAAGAACTGGCCACGGACAAGAACCAAGAACTGGCCACGCACTAAACTTGGGCGATGTGGGAAGACTGGAGGGCCTTCAGTGCACTGCATTTATCACAAACTCCCCAGATTTCATGCCTGGCCTGTTTCTTGAGTGTTGGTGGGACAAATCCCGCTCGTAGGCGAAGAACCAGGCTCCGGCGGTTAGCGGCGAGGTTTCTTGAACAGGCTTGCGGCACCACCTCCAGCAGCGACTATTTCAGCCAAAGTTATGACTTCCGCTCGGTCGGCGAGGGTGTAGCGACGTTCACCGGGATACACGACGACAAGCCGATCCAGTTTGAGGTCGTTCAGAGCAATTCGCATCGAGGGTGTCAGGGTGGGCGCGTCCTTGCGCTTGCATTCGACCCCCAGGCGCCGGCCGTGCTTGAACAACAATAGATCGAGCTCGGCCCCTTGGTGTGTGGCCCAGCAATACGCTTCGTCCGGTTGCAGGGCCTTCGCGAGAATCCCTACCGCTGGTGTGTGCATACGGTGCGGCACCGAACCGACATTTGCCCCCCAGGAGCTGATAGACCGGCATGCCCGCTCGCTTGCCCTTGATGTCCCAGAGGGCCATGTCTACGCCGCTCATGGCGTTAAACAGAACAGGGCCGTTGCGTCAGTACGAGCTGGCGTAGGACGACTGCCAGATGTCCTCGATCTCGTCGACATTGCGGCCGATCAGGAACGGCTTGAGGTACTTGTCGACCGCGACCTGCACCGCGAGCGCCCGTTGGGTGAATGTGGCACAGCCCAGTTCATAGAGGCCCGGTTCGGAAGTCATGACCTTGACGACGACCAGCCGGATCCGGTCCGGCGCGGTCATGATCGTTCGGACATCGATGATCTTCAGCGGTGGGAGCCCAGGGGCCGCTGGCTTCTTCTCCTGGATGCCTTTCTCGCCGCCAAGCCCGCGCCCCGCAAGAAGGCCCACACAGCCCAGAGCAGTCCCCACCGGGACCAGTCGCAAAAGTTCACGTCGATCCATGGTCGGCTCCTTCAAGCCCAAGCAGGCGAAGACCTAAAGTGCGCGGCCTAGGCCGTCGGCCGTTTCCCGTCCAAAGTAGTAGGACGTCTTCACGGGGACTCGACTCGAAGTCGGTCGGATTGGGCCAAGAACGATGAGGATAGACGCGAGAACAATGAGGCTGGCTCGTGCCATGACTCTCATGCCCTTCATGCCGATAGAGCGATTGATCAACCCACGCCGGCGCTGAGTCTGTCAGAGCCGTGGAGGGCATTCCATCGTCGGCTGTCACCATGATCAGATCTAGACCTTGCAGAAGTCCCGGGGACTGGAGTTGCGAAGACCCCATGCCAAACTTAGGAGGTTTCACCTCGCGCTGGCTGGTCGATGCCAATCTCCTTAAATGAGCTCGTCGACAGATTGTGACGGTCAAGTCGCTTCTCATCCTCCATCCCAGTCTCATCGACGCCACGGGCTCCTCACGGTTTCACGGCCCACTTTCCTGCTCGGATGAGATGAAATGACGTAGCGAACGTCATAAACTAGCTGCAGTCGACCAAGAAGATGGAGCTCGAACTAAGCCCATTTTCCGTTCAAGGACAACGGCTACCGCCCTTTTCCGTTCCCCACCAGCGATTTCCACGGAGTCCGCCATGTTCCGAACTGCACCCCGTCAAGTCGTCGGTTGTAGCCTCGTGGCCATTACCACGGTGCTTGTTGCGATACCGGGGGCAAGCGCTTGCACGCGCGTGCTCTGGTCCGGAAAAGGTGATACACCGGTCCTCGTTGGGCGGAACATGGACTGGTTCGAGGATATGCGATCGAATCTCTGGATTCTGCCGCGCGGGGTGGAACGGGACGGCCTGGCCGCCAGGAACTCGCTCAAGTGGACGTCGAAATACGGCAGCGTGGTCGTCAGTTCCTACGAGGCGGGTGCCGGGGACGGCGTCAACGAGAAAAGACTTTCGGGCAACATGCTGTATCTGGTCGAGAGCGAATACGGGGCGCGCGACGAGAGCCGGCCGGGTCTGTGCGTGGCGCTCTGGCTCCAGTTCTGCCTGGATAACTTCGCCAGCGTGGAAGAAGCAGTGGCCTACTTCACGTCCCACGACGTGCAGGTTTTACCCGCCACGGCCGGAGACTCAGCCAAGAAGGCGATCTCGCTGCATCTTGCTCTCGGCGACGCGTCGGGTGACTCGGCGGTCATCGAATTTGTCGCGGGGAAGGCCAAGATCTATCATGGGCGCGAGTCGCGCGTGATGACCAATTCACCCACGTTCGACAAGCAATTGCAGGGAATCCAGAACTACCAGGGCTTCGGCGGCAAGCAGCCTCTACCGGGTACGACGGCAGCCGCCGACCGGTTTGTGCGGGCCGCGTATTATGCCCGCGCCCTTCCCGAGCCGAAGAATCCGCGCGCAGCAATCGGGGGTATTCTGAGCGTGATGCGCAACGTCGCCCAACCGTTCGGCGTCGCCGATCCTCAGCGTCCGAACATCTCATCAACGATCTGGCGCACCGTCGCAGACCTGACGCGCAGCGTGTACTACTTCGAGTCGTCGCTGAGCCCCAACATCATCTGGGTCCATTTCGACAGGCTGGATTTCAGCGAGAAAGCGGGCGTGCGGAAGCTGGACCTGGTCAAGAACCAGGATCTGGTGGGGGATGTGACCAGCGGGTTTCGCCCTGCCCCCGCGTTCGAACCTCTGCGCCCCGATTCCGGGTATTGATTCGCGACCTCATGCCTCGAACTGACGATCCATGCCCAGAATGCTCAAGCAGGAGCTCGGTTGCTCGCAACCGAGCACGGCAATGAAAATCACGTCGTTCTTGACGATGATGGTGGTGTGCACGGCCACAGTGGCTTGAGGCCAGCCGTCGCGCAAGGTCTTGGTGTGTGTCGCGTTTGACCAGCAACTTGGCCCACTGGACATTGAGAGGATGACGCTGGGCCAGGGAGGGCTGTCGGACCGACCCATGTGGAACAGCCGGATCGCCGAAATCCGGGCGCCTCGCCCTCGGCTGATCCGTTTGTTTGTGCAGGAGTATTTTCAGTTTCTTCCGGCACGGGGCCACGATCGCTTCGAGACTCTGGACCACTCGGTCGAGACCATCCTCGAGACCGGCGCCAAGCCCTTGATGTGTCGCTGCATGAAGCCGCGGTTGCTCTTCCCGACCGTCAATCAGGATGTGGTTGAACCCAATGATTACGGCGAGTGGGAGCGGCTGATCGCGAGCTTGGTGGCGCACTATAAGGACCGCGGGGCGGAGATCCGCTACTGGGAGGTGGCCAACGAGCCGGACATCGGCGAGTCGGGCGGCTGCCCCTACCGGTTCGAGCCGGAGTCTTATGTACGCTACTACATGCACACGGCCAAGGCGGTCCTTCGTGCCGATCCCGAGGCCCGGGTTGGCGGCCCAGCCTTGGCCGGTGTTCGGTCGCCAATCCTCCCTGCGCTCCTGAGCGCCTGCAACGACGGCAAGACCCCCCTGCACTTCATCTCCTGGCATATCTACAGCAGCGATCCTGCCCGGGTGCGCGGGACCATCGCATACGCCGCGAACCTGCTCAAGACGCATCCCAGCCTCAAGCCGGAGACCTTCCTTGATGAGTGGAACATGGATCTTCAGGATCCGCCGCTCGACCCGCGGTTCCAGCCGTGTTTCATCCTGGAGACCATCTGGCAGATGAAGGACGCAGGGCTGGACTACTCATGCTACTACCAGATTCGTGATGTCCACGTGGACCACGACCAGTTCACTCCCTTCATGTCGCCCCAGGGCGCGGCCTTCATGACGCGGTGGTGGAACCGGATGCCTCAGTATGACGGACTCTTCGATTTCCAGGACCGGGTGCGGCCGTCCTATTTCGCCTTCAAGCTCCTTTTGCGTCTGACCGGCAACCGTCTCAAGCTCGAGTCCTCCAATCAAGCGGTCCATGGCTTCGCGACGCACGATGAGACGTACCAGATTGACCAGGTCTTGCTCTGGAACTTCTCGGGAACCCAGGCGAAAGTCGAACTGGTTCTAGAAGAACTGCCCAGGAACATGCTTGTCCGCCCGCTGACCCTGGATGCCCTGGCTGCCAGCGATGACGCGAATGCCCGCCTCCGTCCCCAGCCCAGAGCAAGAATGAACCAGGGCACTCATCGCCTGAGCGTTGAGCTTGGCCCCCATGAGGTGAAGTTCTGGTCGTTCGAGTAACGCCTTACACTCGGTTGTTGGCCCACGGCTTGCGATATTCGTAGTCAAGCAGCCCAATGGCGTCGTTGTTGTTGGTAACGCATTCGGCCTTGGCATCCCAGACCAACCGTGCTTTCGTGGCCAGCGCGATGTCGGCCAGGAGGGCGTAGCTGGTGGAGCGGTGGCCTTCCTCGACGTCGCAATTGGGCTTCGACCGTGATTTGACGCAGTCGAGGAAGTTGCGGGCATGGGCCTCGTCGAGCTCCTTGTAGCCGTCGTGGTTCTCCAGGACCAGGGGCTCGCGCCGGGGTCGCTTGTCCTGGAACCTGCCACCCTCTTCGGGGACGATCTTGACGCGGTTCATGGTGGCGTAGATGGCTCCCTTGGTCCCTCGGATTTCGATCTCGCCGGTGCGGAGAAGGGGCTGACCGCTGGCCTCGAAGGTGCTGAAGATCGTGAGCATCCCCGAGGCGTGCGCGAAGATGACCTCGGTGGTATCAGGGTTCGTGCGGCAGACGTCCACGGCATACACACCGCCGCAACCCACCACGGCGGATGGGGCGGTCTCACCGACGATCCAGCGGATCGCATCGAAATAATGCACACCCCAGTTGGCCATCTGCGAGGAGTAGTCCTTCCACTAGCGGAACTTGTAGGGCAGCACGTTGAGAGTGAACGGCCGTTCCGGGCGCGGGCCCTGCCACATGTCCCAGTCGAGGCCAGGAGGCGGAGCCGAGTCGGGAACCCTGCCGATTCCACCCGGTGACATATTGTCCGTCAGGCTGGCCCGGGCCACGGTGACCTTGCCGATGGCACCGGATTGAACCATCGCGGCGAGCTCGGTATACAACCTCGACGAACGGCGCTGGGTTCCAACCTGCACTACCCGGTCGTTGCAGCGGGCGGCCTCGATCATGCGCCGGCCTTCGCGGATCGTGAAGCTGAGCGGCTTTTCGATGTAAACATCTTTGCCCGCGTCACAAGCCATGATGGTTTGCACGGAATGCCAGTGATCGGGGGTGGCGATGATGACCGCGTCGAGATCTTTCTGGTCGAGGACGCGGCGGAAATCCGTATGCCGCTGTACCGAGCCTCCGAGGTCGGGCAATCGCGAGGGCACGACGTAGCCCAGCTTCTTGAAGTGAGGATGAATCTTGTCGAACTGGCCATTCAAGTAAGGTTCGTAGACATCGCACAGTGACGCGATCTTGGCATCCTTGTGGGCACCGAAGGCGAACTGCACCTGAACGCCGCGATAGCCCACGCCGATGCAGCCGATCCGGACGCGATCATTGGCTCCGATGACTCTCCCCGCCCGCGCCACCGCCGGCATGGAAACAGCCGCCGCGCCTGTGAGGGCCGCCCTCGTGAAATCACGCCTGTTGCAAGCACTCAACATGATCTGTGCCTCCAGGGGAATAAGCCAGAGTCGGGCGATCAATGTTCCAACGTCATCGAACACCATCGTAAACCATTGGCTGTCCGTGTAGCCAAGACTACCCGTAAGGCTCGATCCAGGCGCCAGGGCCGACAGCCGAACCGGGATCGGCTTCTTGTGGAAAAAGCCAAGTCTTGTTCGGGCTATGCTTCCCCTCACGACCAGCGCTGTCGACAAGCTTTGCCGAAGCCCCCTTGGCAACCCTGAAAAACAAGGAGGGTTGTTCTCAAGAATCCGAATCTTGAAGTGGAAAACGCTGGTCGGTAAATTGCTTTTGGCTGCTCATGATGCATAGAGCAATAAGGGATCTCCCTGACCGGTTCGCCGGTCAGTTCTGACATGGAGGGCAGGAGATGTCGCATTTTCTCAGGAAGAGACCTTTGGGTGAGACCGGTCATCGCACCAGGCGATTCCACCATCCTGCGAGCGAGCCGCTCGAGGATCGAGCCTTGATGAGCTCCTCGCTCCTGTCACTTCTGATACAATCCCCCCCGGCGGCGGCCCTCTCTCCGGTAGTGGTCTCCAGCCAGCTTCCCAAGAACGTTTCCGGTCGAATCGCGGGCCTCTACGAGCTCAGCCTGACAAGACACCCTCTGTACCAGAGCATCGTCGGCAGCCATGTTCTCAAGGCGCCGATGTTCTACTCGTCCTACACCGGGCCCAAGCTTGCGGATCTGGATGTCGTTGGCGCCGGTGCCACGATCAACCCTCAGCAAGAGATCCAGTTCACCGGCAAGGTCCTGCTTCCCATCGATGTGACCCAGACGGCCAATTACTCCTTCCTGGTCAATCGCGGCGGTGCCCACTCCCCTGGCCCCATCAAGGGGCAGCCTGGGATCTCGTTCGACGCGGTGGTCCAGGTCACCACTGGCCCAAAAGGAACCACCGGTACGGTTTCCTTGCTGAACTCGCAGGAACAACCGATATCCACGACTACCCTTCCCGCAAGCTCCGTGCAGATCGCGGGCGAGACGGTCAAAGTCACAGTGCCCTTGAACCTGCTTCCTTCTTCTGCTCCTCCGAGTACGCGCCCGGGAACCAAATGCGAATCCTACGCGTTCTCCACAAGTATTCCCGGCAACTCGGAGAGCGACGTTGCCGGGTTCGCGCCCGAGTACACGATGATCATGATCAATGCATCCGGACTGCGTCATCATTGACGACCTAGCTCGGAACCGCCCAGTGCTGCAGTTCCTGCACCTTGGGACCGATCGCATCGGCCGACTTTCGTCCAGCCACGAGAGAGCAGGGAGCCTTTCGTTGCACAGACCGCCTTCCATCGCCAGGGCCTGACAGAACCGCTAGACTGACTTCATCAAGAGGTGGTCGAATCGAACTCCTGGCGAGACGGCGATGGTAAGCGGCGAGCGCGACTTGGTCCTGGGAACTGCGGGGCATATCGACCACGGCAAGACAGCTTTGGTCCGCGCCTTGACAGGAGTCGACACCGATCGTTTGCCCGCCGAAAAACAGCGTGGGATCACGATCGACCTGGGGTTCGCTGCGCTGGCGTTGGGAGCCCATCGCCTGGCCCTGATCGATGTTCCGGGCCACGAGCGGTTCGTGCACAACATGCTGGCGGGTGCCTCGGGGCTCGACCTGGCGATGCTCGTGATCGCGGCGGACGACTCGGTGATGCCCCAGACGCGTGAGCACCTTGAGATCCTCCGGCTGCTCGGGCTTGTCGGCGGCCTGATCGTCCTGACCAAGTGCGATCTGGCCGACCTCTCCTGGATCAGCCTGGTCGAGGATGAGGTGCGCGAGCTGGTACGGGGTACATTCCTCGAGAACGCAGCCGTCGTGCGAACCTCGGCCGTGACCGGCTTGGGCATCGACGAACTGAAAGTCGAGCTGGCACGGCTGTGCGACAGCGTCACCGTCCGGCAAGATTCCGGGCTCTTCCGGATGGCGATCGACCGGTCGTTCACGGTGGCCGGGCATGGGACGGTTGTCACGGGGACGGTGGCTTCGGGAAGCGTGTGCCCGGGTGATGAGCTCGAATGGCAACCCGCGGGCAGGGCCGTGCGAGTGCGCGGTTTGCACCGTCACGATCAACCAGTAGAGCGGCTCGGCCGCGGATCACGTGGGGCGATCAACCTGGTGGGCGTGCACCACGGCGAGATCGGCCGGGGACAGGAGCTGGCCGCGCCGGGGTATCTGCAGGCGACGCGCATCCTTTCCGTCGACGTCGCGAGCTCGAGTGAGGCTGTTCGTGCCCTCCGTCACCGGGGCCGCTACCGGGTGCACCTGGGTACGGCAGAGATCGCGGCGACCCTGGCCCTGCTCGAGGGAAATGACCTGGCGCCGGGGGCTCACCAGTTGGGCCAGCTCTTCCTGGCCAAGCCGGTGGTCGCCGTTTACGGGCAGCCGTTCGTGATCCGTGAGGAAAGCCCTCCCGCGACACTGGGGGGCGGACGCGTGCTGCAGCCTCTGGCTCGCCGCATCCGCAGGCGAGATCAGGCGGTGATGGTGCGATTGAACCGGCTGCGATCGGCCGACCCGCTCGAGCGGCTGTCCGTGGCCCTGGCGTTCCTAGGTCTCAAGCCCTGGACCGGGCGCGGTCTGTCTGCCCAGACCGGGCTGCTGATCGATCAGGTCTCGCCGGTGCTCGATCAATTGACCGAAACCGGCGCCCTAGTCGACGTGCCAGTGGGTCCGCGCCGGTCGTTGCGAATTCTGGCCGAGTTCGTTGTTGAGCTCGAGGGTCGGGTGTTGCGGGCTCTGGGCCGGCTGCACGAGGCTCGGCCTCGCCTCTCGGCAATTCCGCGAGCTTACCTGTCCGCCGAGCTGCCGGACCTGGGCAGTGACGCCTTGATTTCCGGGATCGTGGATCGGCTCAAGGCCCAGGGCAAGGTGGTCGTCGAGGCCCGGACGGTGGCCGTCAAGGGCTACGAGCCCAGGCTCAGCCAGGGAGAACGGCGGCTCAAGAGCGAGCTTGTGGAGTCGATTCGCAAAGGGGGCATGAGCCCGCCCGAAGCCGCCGACCTGGCTGCCGCTGCTGGAGTCCGGGCCGCGGTTGTTCCCGATCTGCTGGCCCTGCTTCGCGACGAGCAGAAGCTGGTCGAGCTCTCATCGGCTCTCTACCTCGATTTCGACGTTGAAGCAGAGCTCCGCCGCAAGGTGATCGAGCGCCTTTCCGCCGGCTCGGCCATGACCATGGCCGACCTTCGTGATCTGCTGGGCACGACACGGAAATATGCTGTGCCGATCGGCGAGTATCTCGATCGCATCGGTCTGACCAGGCGCGAGGGGGATGTGAGGAAGCTCGGACAGGCCGAGCCCGCCGACTGAGCCTTGGCCCATCGGGCTGCGCTGTCGGAATCTGACAGCGGTGCTAGTGGCCTGTCAGTCTTTGATTGGCGGGTTGACAAGCGGCTCGCACATAAGAGAAAGAGAAAGATGAAGAGTGAGATCAGGAAGACGACTAAGAGCAGGAGCAAAGGCGGGAGCAAGGGCGCGAGCGCGACGTAGAGCAGGCCTCCCGGCATTCTTTGGGCGAGTGCAATATGTCCGACTCTGAATCTTCATCATGCTCTTAATCCTTTTCCTAATCGTAATCTTCCTCCTGATCTTACTCTTGTTTGGAAACTTGTCGCGGCCATTCTGCCGTCGGTCCTGTTTGCCCTTCAAACGAAGGTTGACGGGACACTACCTCGGTAAATCGTCGGGGTCCGCCGTCGCTGCCGCGCGCCGAACTGGGAACAGCACTCCCCACCCGGCAAGGGGTCAACATGCTACGCAATGCTACGTTTTCCGGTTGCGGCAGAAGTTTGGCGAACTATGTTTTCGGCGCAAGTTAATATACCATTTGAACTTACGTCTCTTTCTTCCTCGGCTCTCGTGGGACGCAACTGTAGGCTTAACTGTATGCTGATAAAGGAGTTGCGCTGAAATTGTCCACGTGGTAGACTTCGAAGAAACCGCCTTTTCGACCCCTTTTCGGGGCGTTTTACCCCCATCCGGCCAATAAATCATCGCTGAGAGCGGAATGGGCTACCCACTGGTGTCTTCGCTGAGGGCCGTGTAGCGAATGGGGTATCCCATCCAGGCCAATCATGTCCCCTGACTCTCGCTCAGTATGACGGGCTTGCAGGTGGTCATGGCTCCTCCTTTTTCAGGATGACCTCGTTCAGTTTGCAGCACTCTGCAATGCGGGAGTGCCTTTTGCTTCCTGCCTCGGAACTGCAGGCACACCAGCGGAGCTAACTGGAAAAGATCGAAGTCGGTGATCGGCACGCTGAGTATCCGACCAAACGGTTTGGCTTCCTTGGCATCTTCGATGGCCAGCTTCATCTCGTTGAGCCATTCGGCATGTGAACTTGCGAGTGAGCTTTTCATCGAGATACTCTGTGATGAATCGCACTTAACCCGATCTTGGGGTTGAACTTTCTCGTGCTGGTTTGCTTGGCAACGCCGCAGGCCAGTCGTCAGGGCGGAAGGTCGCCTCGATGCCGCCGTCGATGGCGATGATCTGGCCCACGATGAATCGTGCCTTGTCGCTGAGCAGAAACTCGAAGAGGTTGGCGACCTGCTCGGAGCTCGTGTGGCGTCCCAATGGACGGGGCAATTCCCGAACAGCATTCCCGAACGCCGGGTCAGCGAGAAACTGCCTCAGCAAGTCAGGAGCCCACATGGACGACCACAAGGCCCACCAACCGGCCAGCGGATTATCGAGAGTCGGCTTCCAAGGGTCTGTCATTATCGGTCCCGGTGAGACCCCATTCAGCGTAATCCCACGACCCGCCCACTGCGGCGAAGGTGCGTGGCGGCGAATCCAGCGGGCCAAGGCCAGATTGCTAGACGCATAGGCTTTGCCCGGATGATCCTTGAGAAGTTCCAGGGCTCTTCCCTCATCGCCCTGGAGAAGCGCCTCCACCATGTCCTCGGGAATGCCCGGCGTGATCAGCATGGAATTCGAGACGCTGGTGACGGCAGCGGGCTGCTTTCCCCAAGCCAGTGCATCCCGAAGCCCAACCAGAAGATCGACCGTCCCGAAGTAGTTCAGGGAGATGACCAGGGAATCAGGTGCATGATCGACGTTTACATTGCAGACCAAGCCGTCGAGGACGCCGCCGCATTGTTTCAACAAGTTCTGGATCGCCTCTTGGCGACCATCCGTCGTGGCGAGGTCGGCCTCGACCTCTGCCCCCTTGCCAGGCAGGTCGATGCCGAGGACGATCCTGCCGGATGCTTCCAGTTGCTTGCGGATCGCCAGGCCCGTCCCGGCCTGAGATCCCGTGACGACAACGTAGCCCATGGATCACCTCATGACATACCTTGACCGTGCCCGTGCGATCCCCGATTATACTGGTTCGGAACGAGCCAAATGCCGGTATCTGAAGGGAAACGGAGTCACTGATGGCGAAGGGACACAAGCCACTGATGGCGAAGGGACACAAGCCGAAGAAGATCAAGCCCGAGCGGGACGAGGCTCGTGAAGAACGGATCTCGATGGAAATCATCGTCGATGCCTATGGCGAGGAAGAGCGGGCCGCTGCGAGTTCTGGCCTTGCGATAGCAAACGGACAAAAACCAACGGCCTCCGGTGACCGTCAGTTCCGTGGTGCGCGTTCTGCGTAGAAAGGCGAATTCCTGGCCAGGCATCTATGTAAATTACTTAACGGCGGCGACCCCGTGGACGCTTGGAGGCCGCGCAGGCTAAGCTATGATCGTGGCAAATCATCAACGATACTGCCAGGTTGTTGGGGCGACGATTGGGCGATTCCATGCACGGCAATTCGGGCTCAACCGCGATACAGGCCCCCGAGCCGCCCGGCCAAGTCCTGCGGCTTACGTAGAAATTGCATATGGGCCGTAAACCCTTATGGCCACAGCGTTTACTTGCACGCTGCACATCTCCATTGGTGCCTTGGGCTTGTGGCCTATATGCAATTTGTTCTTACGCGTCGGGAAGAGGAAGCGCCGGCCGCGGACGGCGACGAGATAGCTACCCTCCACGCGATCGTCGAAGGGACGGCGCGGGGCACAGGGGAGGTCTTCTTCCAATCGCTCGTCCGGCACCTGGCCACGGCGATCAGTGTGGACTATGCCTTCGTCGCCGAGTTCGCCGACAAACGGACTCGGGTTCGGACGCTGGCCTACTGGGGAAAGGGGGAGATACGCGAGAACGTCGAGTTCGGCCTGACCGGGACCCCCTGCGAGGATGTTGTGCGTGGGGGACTATGCCATCATCCCTACGCCGTCAAGGAGAGATTCCCGCACGATGACTTGCTGCTCGCCATGGGGATCGAGAGCTATCTAGGCGTGCCGCTGCTCGACGGCGATGAGAATGTGCTCGGCCACTTGGCGGTGTTCGACGAGCGGCCCATGCCAGCCGAGCCTCGGCGTCTGTTCATCTTCCAGATCTTCACCACCCGCGCCGCCGTCGAGCTTGAGAGGCTGAGGGTCGAGAAGCGACTTGTGGAGAGCGAGCAACGCTATCGAGACCTTTACGAAGAGGCGCCCAATGCATCGTATCGCTCGGCAGAGACCGGCGGTTGATCAGCAATTCCCGGCTTGGGATTTTCGCCCTGAAAACACGCTTGTTTTGATCTCGCATTTCGCAAACTCATTGTGCATAATGCTTTCCCGAATTCCCTATCTTACCACTTGGGCCAATG
>JBEKTN010000027.1:0-35141 GCA_049516015.1 Isosphaeraceae bacterium
TCCCGTCGGCGACCATCTGGAACACATCCCACCAACTCGCCATCACCGAGAATCTCCGGGACGCGGTCTGTGATCAGATGAGCGATCGATCCGCGGGAAAGAGCCGCGCCGACGTCTGCCAGTACGCTGGGGAGGAGAGTCTGCTGGGGCGGAGCACGGTCATCGATATCGTACATCGGGAGGGCGAGCAACTAATCGTCGCGCAACGCGAGCGTGCCCGCGCGGTCCTGGAACGGAGCGTCTGAAGCCCAGTTGGCCTTGCTCGGCCCCGCCGTAGTCGACCCCGACGCCGTGACAGGGTTCGGCGATGACCACCTGCCGTTCGACGACTCGGAGGAAGCACAGGCCGAGTGGGAACAGGTACAGGCCGAGTGGATTGCGACGGGCTTTCCCGGATGTGAGCCGGCGTTCCCGGTGGCCAAGGATGAACCCCGCGCGGTGGATGAGGGATTCGTGATCGTCGAGCCCGATGAGGTCAAAACCAAGGCCCAGCCGTCGACGGGTCGCAAGGAGGTCTGGACGTACACGGCGGTGGTGCTGGTGGCCGGGTTGCGATACGCGTTCGCGGAAGCCACGGCGGAGGGTCTGTGGTTGCAAGTGTCAGCGCTTACTGCAGTTGGGGGTTCTCAGTGGCGAGCGGCGGTTGTTTCTCCTGGGCGATGGTGCCGCATGGATTCGAGCGTGGTTCGAGAGCCTAGGGATTTCCCTCAAAGCGATGATCTTATGCTGGTGGTACCTTCGGAAACGATGTTATGAACAGATGAGTTCAGCGGGCGGCCCCAAGGATCTCCGCCGCGCGTTCGAGAAAGAGCTGCTGGGGCAGTTGTGGGAAGGGAAGGTGAACACGGCGATCGAACTTCTGAAGGGGGCATTGGAGTGGGTGAGGAACCCTGCTGCGGTCGAGGAACTGATCGCGTACCTGGAGAAGCGGAGAGCGTACATCCCCGACTACCAGCAACGGCAACGGGCGAGGTTATGGATCGCGAGCACACGGGTGGAGAAATACAACGACTGGGCGGTATCGGCACGCTGCAAAGACCAGGGGATGAGTTGGTCGCCCCAAGGGGTACTGGCCTTGGCCGCGCTGGAAGCCGCGCGGCGCAACGGTGAACTCGACGCCTGGCGTCGGGACCGTGCGCTCCCGGAGCATAGGTTACCGGAACCGGTTCGCAAGGCTGCTTGATCGCCGAACCGGCGCACCAACTGGCGAGCGCCAGGCTTAATTTTTCGGAGTTAGTTATGGTGTCCCCGGAACTCCATCGGCTGATACTCCCAGCCCGAACCGGCGCGGGCCAGCCATTCGGAGCCGACCTGGTCCTGTGCTCAGAATGGCGAACCCCACCCTTTACCTACCACTTCCACTCGAACTCCTCCTGGATGTCCACGTTGGTGAAATTGAGATGAATCGCCGTCGTCTGGAGACTGTTGTGGCCCAGGATCTTGTACACCGTGGGCAGGCTGATCCCCTTCTGCAAGGCTGTCGTGGCGAATGTGTGTCGCAGCACATGCGGACTCACGTTCTTGGTCAGCCCCGCGCGATTGGCCACCGCCTTGACAATGTCTTGGGCACGCCGCGTCTTGACCGGGAACGGTCCGTACCGAGGTTCCGAAACCTGGCAGAGGGAGGGTCGGAAGCACCCTCGTGTGATGATCTCTCGCGATTGTGGGGACGACGGCCTGAATTGTCTTGAATCCTGTCTTCCGCTCGATTCGAATATAGCTTCGAATCAACCGGATGAGGCCGTCCAGCGGGTCGGGGGGCTCTCATCTGGGAAATCCCGGTTTAGAAAAGGAGGGTGCCAAGGTGCCGGAATTTCGGATGAAGGTTGCGCCCGACACAGTGGCGTATGCTGACGGGGAGAACCACAAGCTAGTAGTGGAGTTCGCCATCCCAGGAGCGCCAACGGATACCATCGATGTGAAGATGCTCGAAGACAGCGTCCACCTGACAGCGCCAGCAAGGGACATCGAGTATGTTGCAGCACTGGCTTTAGGTTGGCCGGTGAAACCTGACAAAGCCGAAGCGACCTACGAGCACGGCCTGCTCCGAATCGAGGTGCCCTTCAAAGATCCGATGGAAGATGCTGTGAAGGTCGCCATCAAAGCAGGCGACGCGGAAACCAAGATCAAGCCGATCGAGGCCTGATGACCCGTTAAGTTGTTAGGCTTATAGACGAGACTACCCGGGCTTGTTGTCCGGGTTATCTCGTTTGTGGGTAGGCGAAGGGGATATTCGTAATTGTTTTGGTAAGTTGAACGATCCAGGCAAACCGGCTCTCCGCAGACTGGGCATCTTTCCGCAACAATTAAGAGCGTCCCCTTTGTTCGCCTTCGTGCCCTTCGATCCAGGCTATGGGTTTGCGTCGTAGGGCGTGACGACAAGGCGGGGAACGCAAAGGGGACATTGCTATTCACGGTGGATGTTTAGAGAGCTTAGGAAATCTTCGATTCCTGGTCCTTGGCCTATTCACATGGGAGATCAGCCATGCCTCAACCTGCTCGAGCGTCGGCCGGAGAGTAGTGCTATCACGTGATCACAGAGCCAATTCGAGGTTGTGCCTGGATAATGCCTTGGACCGCGAGGACGGCTACCCCCGCCCTTCGGTCACACCGGGCGAGTGATTACGGAAGATTGCCTAAACCACCTATCCTGCGACGAGTAATTGGACTGTCCAAAATGGCATTAAGGGAAGGTGTAAGTCGTTTCCAATAAATGGTTTGCGTTTTTCGTTCGCCCGACAATTCGGACATCATATTGATATTTAGCTTGCTCCATGTGGCCTGAATTTGGGGATTTTTCGCTATTGCAAGCTAGTGAACATATCTATGTTCAACATGATAGGCCCAAGCGAAATTGATCGCAAGTACAAGGAAGCTCAGAGTTTACACTTAGCTTAATGGCATCCTGGACTGTCCCCTTTAGGAGCCCCTCTAGGAGCTAAGCCGCGTATCCTTCGTCTGTGAAGAGAAGACGGTTACGTCACCACAACCGCACGCTCCTCGGGGTTCTTCGCGTTCGGCCGGACGGTGATTTCGATCCGCTGACCGAGGGCGGTTAGGAACCGGAAGAGGCGGTCGATGGTGTAGCCTGCAACGCGGCCACGGACGAGCGCAGACACCTTCGGCTGGTCGAGCCCGAGCAGCTCGGCGGCCTTCGCCTGCGTGAGCTTCTGCTCGGCGATGACGTCCCGGATGCGTCGGACGAGTTCGGCCTTTGCGAGGGCTAGGTCAGGGTTCGGAATGCTAAGGTCGGCGAACACGTTCCCGCTCCCCCGCTCGATGCGACCGGGTTCGTCAGTGGTCGTCTTGGTCCTTCCGCTTTTGCCGCTCGGTCCACTCGGCATAGTCTTTCTCGGCCTCCCTCAATCGAGATTTGACCTTCTCGATTTCCTCGGGCGGTGTTTTGATGCCGCTCTTCGACTTCTTTTGGAAAGCGTGCAGCACGTAGACGACGCCAGCGAACTTGACCGTGTAAACGGCCCGGTACGTCTTCCCATCGTCGTCCTCGACCACTTCGAGAACCCCGGCCCCTTTGAAGCTCTTCAAGGGCTTGGCGTCGGGGTGCTTGCCGCCGGTCTGTGCGTCAAAGAGGGCTTGCCCGACAGTCCGCCGGACGCCCCTCGGGAACATCCTCAGGTCCTTCTTGCTCGACGCTACCCAGAAGACGGGCTTCGGGCCTTGGAGTTCAGGATCGTCACTCCCCCCTATCTCGAGTATGCCCTACTTGGCATGCCTCCGCAATCACGGTTTCTCCCGGCGCGTCGCGAGTGGAAATGAGCGCCTAAAACGGACCCACCTGATTCTTGAAGATAGCCGCTCTGGGCAAAAGCGGCAACTTAGTTTCACTCCGACTTTCGGCACTTCTCGAACTCCCTACTCTGACGAATGTCAAATGGTTCTGACACCTTTGTCTTCCCCTGACGAATGCCAAAGGGTTTCTAACACCTTTGCCTTTTGAATTAGGTGGCGTGGGCAAACTTGCATTTGTCCTAGATTCTCTAGCCTTCGCCGCGAATAGCAATGTCCCCTTTGGGTCCCCGTCCGTCGTGGTGTCCCAGGCTAATGGAAACCCGGGCGTGCCGGTCCGTCGAAGACGTCGCCGGACGAAGCCGGCTCCTCCAAATTCCCTCTGCAAGTATGCTCCGCAACCCGATGCCCATTCCAGACCGCCGTGCACGAGCGGTTGTTGGAGTGGTCAAAGAAACAGGCGGGACGCGAGGGTCCCGCCTGGTGAAGAACTCGAAGATATCTCGGGGAAGCGTCTGCCGCTCAAGTGCGGCGGGCAATGGCCGGTGCCGCTTCGGGTGTCTTGTCCGATTTGGGGTCGAACCAGGCGGGGTCGAACTCGATCCGCCGATTCTGCCGCATTGCGAGGTTGGTTGTGAGCGCGATGACCGCGTCGGCCAAGGCAACCTCGCCACGGCAGCGGGGCTGGTGGTCCTTGTCGTCGTGGAAGTGCGAGGCATCGCCGTGGCGCACGCAATAGGCGAAGTGCTCGAGCTCTTCGCGATACCCGCGGGAGGGGTCGACGGTGGCCAGGGTACCAAGCGCCGAGGCCGTGCTCGGCCCGGCCAGACTCGGGCTGGTCTCGAGCACCGGCTGCTTGGCCACGGTCTCGACCGACACGCTGGTTTGCCGCGACGTGTAGGCGTTGCCCGCCTCCTTGAAGAGCAGGATCTCCTTCTCCTGGCTGACGATCATCGTGCCCCGCGAGCCCATGACCATCTCGCCATAGCCGTCGAACGAATTGGTGTTGATCGACGAGTAAGTCACGATCACCCGGTCCTTGTCGTCCTTGCCGGAGGGGAACTCGAAGATCGTGAAGACGTGGTCGTCGACCTCGCGACCGTCTTTGTAAAAGATCGTCCCCCCCACGCCGGTGACGGCCACCGGGTGCTTCTTGCCCAGGAAGATCGAACAGGCGTCGAGCTGGTGGCTGCCCAGCTCGGCCATCAGCCCCGCGCCGGTGCGATTGTAGAGCCGCCAGTGGATCAGCTCGTCGAGGCTCTTGTAGCCGTACCTGGCATAGTCGAGGTTCAGGTCCTGGTCGGGACACGGTCGCTTCCAGCTATCCTCGTAGACGATGTTGCCCTTGTCGTCGCGGACGTACTCGGGAAGTCCGGTCTTGGGGTCATAGATCGTGTTCTTGTCTTTGTCCTTCTTGACCATCGGCTGGGCGTTGTTGCGGTGCCAGAGGGCCCGGATGTGCCGCACATCGCCAAGCACGCCGTTCTGAAGCAAGAAGTTGGCGTTGTCGTAAAGCGCCGAGTAGTGCCGCTGGTGGCCGACGGCCAGCAGCCTGTTCTTGTCGCGAGCGACCCGGCACATCTCCTTGCACTCAGCTACCGAGTGGGCCATCAGCTTCTCGGTGAAGACGTGCTTGCCCGCCTTCATCGCCTCGATGGCCACCGGCGCGTGCAGCCAAAGGGGCAACGCGATGACGATCATCTCGACGTCCGGGTCGGCAAGCATCTGCTCCTTGGTCTCGTACTGCTTCAGCTTCTTGACGTCGGCCGCAGTGTACTGCTTGTGGTCGGAAAACTCCTTGACCGCGCGTTCTTGTTGAGAGGGGCGAATGTCGCAGAACCCGATGAAGTTGAGGTAATCGCGATTGTGATAGCGGATCATGGCCTGGCAGCCTTCGTCGCCGGTGCCGATGATCGCGGCCTTGACCGGGGGCTTGCTCCCCATGTCCTTGTAGCCGAAATAGAAGCCGGCCAGGGCCGGCGTGGCGGCGGCGGCGATCAGCCAGTCGCGCCGGGTCATGCCGATGGCCCGATCCGCGTTCTCTCGGCCCAGGATGCGCTCTTCGGGGGTCAGGTTGGTCATTCCTCGCTCCTATTCGATCGTTAAGAATCAGGATCGGGTCGCGACATGGACCGGTTTCAGAGAATCGACTGACGACGCCCTGCCGTTTGCGGTGATGCCGTACTTCTCCGCCAGCCTGCTCTCGTACCGCGCCCAGCGGCGACGGCGGCGCGCACCCAAGAAGAGCGCATCGAGGCCGAACCAGTGGCCGCTGGCCGTGACGGCAATGAGCAGGCAGGCGATCAGCTCGACCAGGTTCTTGTTGACGATCCAGTAATGCCCCTCGGTCTTGGGGTTGGGCGGCAAGCCCGGCCAGGGCGGAATGGAGAGATAGAGCAGCGCCAGGAAGGCTGCCGCGGAGATGGCAGCCAGCGGAGTCAGGAACCCCAGGATGAGGCAGACGCCGATTGCGCAGAGCCCGTACGTCGTCAGCCAGTTCGCCACGTCCAGGAAGCTCAAAGGAGCCGAATAATTGCCGTCCGACGCCTGCTGCTCCAGGGTCTTCAGGGCGACGACCGCGTCGGCCAGTTCCTGGCCCTTCGCGATCAGCGGTGCGGTCAGCTTCCTGCGGTCGCCTTCGAGCGTCCGACGCGTCTCCCAGGCGCGCTCGCGCTCATAGGACAGCGCCTCCGGATTCCGCTCGGTCTGCTCGACACTCGCCAGCTCGCTCAGGTACTTCTCCCGCGCCTCACGGTTGTCGTAGGCGTTGAACCAGACGTCGGCCCAGGTGTTGCCCTGCTCGAGCAGCGCCTTCGCCTTGGCCTTCTGGCCACCAGTGAACCCGTAGTGGTTCGCGATCCGCTCGATGGTCTCGCTCCAGCCCGACTTGAGCTGAGCCGGGTCGAGCAGGGCCAGGCCGTCGGCGTCGGGCAACATGCCGCGGAACTGAGGAGCCAGCGGACCGGCGGAGTTCCTCAGGTAGACCTCGGCGGAGAACGGCTGCTTGCCGTACCGCGTTGACTCGACCTTGTCGAGCCCCTCGGTCAGAAAATGCCAGCCGATGGCGATCCGAAGCAACACGAGGAAAAGCGCACCGAGGAATCCAGGATAGTTTCGGGAGGACAAAATGCCCGGTGGAATCAAGGAGCTGGGCATGGTGGTCGGTCCTGGAGGGTCGGAAAAGGAAGCAAAGGCGACCCGGCAGCCGCGTTCGTTGGCGAGGACCCTCGCTCGCAGATTCTTCACCGGTACGTCATCGAGTCTAACGCGTTGCAGTCGATCAGGAAATCCTCTCTGCTGAGTCCAAACGTCGACACCCGGGGCGACTGGTCGGCCGGACCTTCATCGACCATCACAACACTCACCTCGGGGTTGCGCTCGACATGGTCCCGGGCCGCCTCGGGACCGAGCAAGTAAAGCGCGGTCGAGAGGGCATCGGCGTCGGCAGCGGTGGGGGCCAGCACGGTCACGCTCGCCGGACCGCTGGCGGCAGGCTCTCCGGTCCTGGGGTCGAGGATGTGGCCATAGGCTCGACCGTCCACGACGAACCGCTGGAACGCACTTCCCGAGGTGCCCAGACCGCGGTTGCGCAGGCGAAGCACTCCCAGCGAAGTCTCGGGCCGCAGCGGGTTCCGCACCGCGATCTCCCAGCGGCCGCCGAACCGGCCGGGCGGTGAACCGAGGGCGAACAGGCTCGATTGCCCGCCATGGATCAAAGCCGAGGTGGGAAACCAGTGCTGGCGGATCACCTCCAAGGCGCGATCGATCGCATGACCTTTGCCGATGCTTCCCAGGTTGATCCGGATTTCCGGGCGATCGAAGCCGACCGTCAAGTTCTCGGGATCGAGCTTCAAGTGCTGCCAGCCGGTCCTGGCCCGGGCATCGGCAAGCGTCTCGGCGTCGGGAACCCGCTTCGGCCCGCGGACAAAGCCCCAGGCCTGCGAGAGTGCGCCCGACGTCACATCGTAAGCCCCGCCCGTGAGCTTGCTCAGCGCGACGGCGCGCTCGAGCAGGCCGAACAACCCGCGCTCGACCGCAACGGGGCCCAGGTGAGCCGTCGCATTCAACCGGCTGATTTCGGACTCGTCGCTGTAGACGGTCAACTGCGCCTCGAGATCGTCGATCAAGTCCAGCGCGCGATTCGCCAGATCGACCGCACCGGGAACCAGCGCACCCAACCGGATCTCGAAATACGAGCCCATGGCCGGCCGATGTACCCGGATCAAATCGGTTCGCGATCCAGCAACCGGGTCAGACGCCGTACTCGGTGCCGACATCTCGGCGCCCTTCCGCCGCAGCCGCAGGAGATCGCGCCGATTGACGCCGGTTCGCAAGGGCTTCACACAAGGCCTCGATGAAAGTGGCACGAGGGCAGGGCGGTGGCTGACTCGATCGCAGCGACTCCGATTCGGGCACGTTCAAATCAGGAATCGCAGGGGAAGCTACACAAGATTATACCCCGCCACTCCCCGGCGCGAAGGGTCAAGCACCTGGCGCACCTCTTCCCCGGGTGCGGACTTGTGGGTCGTTCTGTGACCTAAGCTTGGTACGGAACCTCACGGTCAAACGTCGCAACAAGACGGAGTGAGACGGTCAAGCTCACACTTGCATGTACGAGAGGAAGAGCCCGCTGGTTCGCTGGCGCCGCCTGATTCCACAGCCGAGCGACCTGGTCTTCGCGCTCTTGCTGCTGTTCGTTTTGATCGGCAGACGGTATGCCCTCTTCGATGATCCGGGAACGCCCTGGCACCTCCGGCTTGGCCATGACATCATCGCCACGGGCGCCGTGCCGCGGTGCGATACGCTCACGTACACTCGTTCACGGGTTCCCTGGGTCGACCAGTCGTGGGGCTACGACCTACTCCTGGCCCTGGTGGTCGATCACGCGGGATGGACGGCGGCCGCGGTCTTGACGGCACTCCTGCTGGCGACGGTCTACGCGGCTCTGGCAAGAGGCCTGATAACCGACGGCATCTCCCCCCTCGTGGCCGTCTTCGTGACCCTGCTTACGGTATCGATCGGCCAGATTCACTTTCTCATCCGCCCGCATATCCTCACGCTTGCGCTGGTGTACGCGACGCTCCGCCTCTGTCAGAAGCAGCATGAGCGAGGAGGCTGGCTCATCGCCTGGGTTCCGGCGCTGACGGCGATCCTGGCCAACGTGCACGGAGGTTTCCTGACGCTGCCGGCCATCGTGGCGACGGCGGCCGCCGGCCATGCAATTTCCGGCCCGCTCGACCAGAACCGCCGGATTGACGTGGCGAAATTTGGCCTGGTGTTCGTCGCCTCGTGCCTGGCGGCGCTCATCAATCCCTATGGCTGGGATCTCTATCGCCACGTCGGCAAGCTGCTGGTTTCGAGCGGCGTGACCAGCCTGATCCAGGAGTATCAACCGGCGCCCTTCGGCACGCCGCAAGCCTGCGCGCTGGAGATGGTGCTGCTGGGCTTGGTGGGGTTGCCGGCGATCGTGAGCCGGCGCACGGACCGCTATCAGCTCATGCACGTGCTGGTCTGGCTGCACCTCTCCCTGACCTCGATCCGCAATGCGCCCCTGTTTGCCCTGGCCGCCGCGCCCGCGCTTGCCAGCTTGCTGGACGGCCTTCCGCTCCCGTTCCGGAATGCGTGGCCGCGGCAAGCAGGACGATCGATCTGGGCTCCCGCGCTCGCCGTGGGCCTGCTCGCGTTGACGTCGACCGGCGTCACGATCGGCGGCTTCGGGGAAACGAGGTGGCCTCTGTCGGCGCTTGCCTGTCTCAACCAGCAGCCGCCGGCAGCACGCCTCTACCACGAGCAAGACTGGGGCGGCCTGATCGAGGCCGAATGTCAACCCGCGCGGCTGTCCTACCTGGACGACCGGTTCGAGCTCTTCGGCAAGGACGCGATCCTCGAATATGTGCAGACGCTCTCCGGCGGGCCGGCCTGGGACATCGTCCGCGACCGCGATCGCATCGACATGGTCTGGGTGAGGCCCGACCGCGGTCTGGCGAAACGGATGTCCGAGGAGCCGGGATGGACCGAGCTCTACCGCGATTCCGTCTCGGTGCTCTTCGGGCGGAAGCCAGCAGACTCCCCCGGACCGCGGGTCACTTCTTTGACTCGGCCTTGAGCTTCTCCCGGACTTTGCCCGTCAGCTCATCGGGCAGGCGGACCGTCCACGCGTTGGGCTGGCCTCTCTTGGCCTCGAACGTGGTGGCATCGCGCCAGTACGAGTCGGAGACACGGATACCCTGAAGGGTTCGGGGTAGGGTCGGGATCGCAGTGTCTCCGGGAGGCTCGGTCAGATACGTAACCCGCTCGTACACGGAACCGGGCAAGACGAGAACCACCAGGTCGCATCGTTCGCCGTGGGAACCGCCGGCGAGCTCTTTCCGAGGTCGCACAACTGCGAGTTTCCAGAGTCGATAGGTACCCGGCAGCGACTGGACGGGCCTGGGTTCGACCGCCAGGTCTACGTCCGGTAAGATCGAGATAGACCTAACCTCGCTTGAAAGGCTTGACGTCTGGTAACGGAGTCTCTTGTTGGCCCATTACTGGAGGGAGCAGCCAGTAGGTTGGGACGCCTTGTTCGATCCCCACGATCTTTTTCGACCCCGGGCCGCAGAAAACGGAGATCCTGCCGGGGCCGGAAGAGCTGTCCGAGAGGTACCAGTGAAGCGGCGGCTGAAAGGTGAATCCGTCGTGCTGAAACGAGGTCACAATCGCCAGGCCCCATTCCGCCAGATCGGGTGGCCAGTCGATGTGGACAGAGATAGGGACGTGCTGCTCCGAAATTCCGGGGCAGACGACGGTTTTTTCGATCGAGGTTCCCGGCAGAACGTTGAGCGTCCCGGACATTCGCCAGGTGTCGTTCATCAGAGTGAATCCCCAGTCGCCGGGCTGGACCACGCCGAAATCGAAGAGGCGAGGTATTGTTGTCAAGGCAGTCGCCCGGGATTCTGATGCCGGCCGAAGCGACTCGGATTCACGGCTGCCGGCGAACCGGATACGATCAATGAGAGACAACGTCTGGTTCGCCGTGTGGAGTTGTGCAATCGGGGCTGACTGCTGATCCCGGATGCGGCCGAGAGGATCATCATGAGTATCTCGACTTCCTTGCCTCCGCAGTCTCAAATCGTGTATCCCGAGGACGATGGGGAACCGATGGCGGAGAACACAGTCCAGTTTCGCTGGATCGTCACCATCAAGGAAGGGCTGGAAAAGGTGTTTCGCGACCGGCCCGACGTGTTCGTCGCCGGCGACCTGCTCTGGTACCCTGTAGAGGGTCAGCCTGAGACCAGGCAGGCGCCAGACGCCATGGTCGTCTTCGGACGTCCCAAGGGCGACCGTGGGTCCTACATGCAATGGGTGGAGGGGGGAATCGCACCCCAGGTGGTCTTCGAGATCCTCTCACCCGGGAACCGATATCGCTACAAGCAGTCGATCAAGAAGTTCGACTTCTACCAGCGTCATGGGGTCGAGGAATTCTATGTTTACAACCCCGAGTCCTTTGAGCTGGACGGGTGGAAACGCTCCGCAGAGAACCTGGAGGAGATCCTCGAGATGAACGGGTGGGTCAGTCCCCGTCTCGGAGTGCGCTTCGATCGCTCTCAAGGGGAGCTCATTCTCATCGATCCGGAAGGTCAGCGATTCCTTACCTACGCGGAACTTGCCCTGGAACGAGACGCGATCGCGCGCGAACTCGCTACCGCAAAGGAACACGCCGAACGACTCGCGGCTCAACTGCGGTCCCTCGGAGTCGAGCCGCATTCCTGATCCAGTTACTTACTTCTCGTTGCCCAGGTTCTCGAACAAATACAGCCCGCTCTTGCCCGGGCAGAGCAGGTCCAGGTCGCCGTCGCCGTCGATGTCGATGGCCGTGACCTGGAGGCCGGTGCCGGCGGTGCCGGGTGGGAAATCCTTGAGGGCGAGGCGCCGCTCGGCCTTCTGCGGGGCGTCTTTCGCCGGTTCTCCCTGGAAGATCTTGTGTTTGACCCAGCTCTTGGCCTGGGGGTCGAAATGGTACCAGGCGATGAGTGAGCCGTCGGTCGCGCCCGGCTCGATCTCGTGGGCGTAGACTCGCTTGCCGCTGATCAGCTCATGGGGCTTGCCATCGCCGTTGAGATCGGCCCAGAGCAGGGTGTGGACCGAGGCCACGGTGTCGTCAATCACACCCTTGGTCCAGGTTCGCTCGCCGCTCGCGCTCTTGCCTTGCTTCATCCAGAGTAGCCCGTAATTGTGACCCATGCCGTAGACCAGGTCGGAGAGACCGTCGCCATCGACGTCGCGCGCCAGGATCTGGATGCCCGTCGCACCCAGGTCCCACTCGGGGTGCCACGTCCAGGTCTCGTGGGACGGGTCAGCGGGCGCCTCGAACCAGCCCTTGGGGGTGAGCAAGTCAACCCGGCCATCGCCGTTGACATCGCCCGAGCCGACGCCGTGGCCGGCGGCCTGGGTGCCGAAGTCGTGCTTCTTGATGTCGAATCCCTTGCCGTCAGCCTTCCTGGCGATCTCATACCAGGCCACGACGTTGACCGTGTTGGGCAAAAAGTCGGGGATGCCGTCGCCTGTCAAATCCACCATGACGGCCGCCTCGCTGGGACCCGGGACGTCCACCTCGTGATAGACTCAGGGCGCTCCGCCCTTGCCCGGATTCTGGACCCAACCCACGTTCTTGCCGAAGTACGAGGCGGTGATGTAGTCGGCCTGGCCGTCGCCGTTGACGTCGAGTGGGAAGGTCGCGAAGTCGTTTGAAGGTGTTCAGCAGGCCGCTGCCCATGCCGCCGACACCGATGAAACCGAGCACGATCGATTCGCTGGCAGGCGCTGTGCCCTTGGGCTTCTCGTTGTCGTCCGGCTGCACACCTGCAAGACCCATTCGCCCGGCCAGGCTAGCAGTTCCCAGTGCTGATGCCGCCAGCATCTCCCGTCGCGTCCACGTTTCCATGTCCTGGTCTCCGGTCGGCTTGATCTCTGTTCAACCTGTGCTGGTAACAGAGAAAGGGACCGATCTCAAGGACACAGCGGCCGGGACGGGTGAGGGTGGCATGAGGGAGATTCCAGATGGCAGATGGCAAATGACAGATGGAAAAGGGCAGATGGCAGATGGAAAAGAGCAAAGGGTGGAGGGCGAAGACGTCACTTCGACGCCAGGGGGATGCCGAAGTCGCCGAGCATGTTGCGCCAGATGGAGTGAATGTGATTGGCGCCGTTCTGGGTGTTGTTGAACTCGATCAGGAAGGTTGGGCCCTGAACGCGATAGGCGTGCGGCTCGGTGCGATCGGCGGGGCCTGTCCAGGACAACTTGATGCGTTCGGGACCGGCCTGGCGGATCTCGTCGAGCCAGGCCTTGGAGACCTCGCCGGGCATGTCGGATGAGTACGACTCGACCAGGGCGCGAAGCAGCTCGCGCTGGTTGCTGGTCAGGTCGGTGTAGGCGATTCCGGGTGCGGAATCGGTGGGCGGCTGAGGCGTGCCGGCGGCGCGGATCTCTTTGGGGGCCTCGGGGGAGGCGATTGCCGTTTTTTTCTGATTTCCATCGAGGGCCTGGACCAGCCGCAAGGCCGTGTCCTCGCGGTCAGCCAGGGTGCGGAGGCCCTGCCGGACCTCGCCCGGGTTGGCGCCAAAGAAGCTGGGCGTCGTGGCGACGATCTTGCCGTCCTCGAGCAGGAAGTTGAGCGAGAGGTGATGCCCCTCGACGCGCCAGCCCCACTTGCCGCGGTCCGAGGGTGTGCCGAAGATCGTCAGAAAGTAACGCTCGGGATCGCGCAGCGGGCCTTTGCCCTGCTCGAGCTCCAGGAGTATCTGCTCCAGGCTCATGATGGTCGTGGCCTTGAGATAACCGCCTCCCCCAAGCCCCGTGGAGATCAGGCCGAAGGCCAACGCGCGCTGCTCGGCCGTCAGCTCCTTGATCGGCAGACCGAGCCGATCCCGGGGAATGAAGTGCCAGTTGAGCCGTTCTGGGTCAGCAAACCGAAACGTGGCCTTCTCGGCCTTGCCCTGGGGCAGCGAATCCAGGAATCGCTTGGCGGCAACGGCCATCCGGCTGCCCGTCTGATCGACGTAGGCGCTGGCATAGACGGCGATGCCCACCACGGCCGCCGCGGCGAGAACGACGCTGGGCTTGATTCATTGCATGTTCGGGCTCCTGAAGCGACGAAGTCCAACGTGACCGGGTGCAATCTGACAGACCATGCGGAATCAGTGGCTCTTCGCCTGGACTAGCGACTGGATCGGCGCTGGCCAGAGGCAACTCCAATCGTCCCACAATTCGGAGGATCATCGCCGGACGCAGCCGGCTCCTGCTCAGGCCAGCCCGAAGCTCTCGAGCAGGAACGGCAGGTCGATCTCGGGATAGACCGGGAACGACCCGAGCAAGGCATCGACCCGTCCATGGGCCGCGCGGCGAACTTCCTCGTCAAGCTTGTACTTGGTCTTGTCCTTGGCACCCGACTTGGTGGTCGCGGGAACGATGTTCTGCAGCACCAGGGTCACGATCGCGGCGATTTCCTTCATCTCGTCGGCCCCCATGCCCAAAGTGGTCACCGCCGGTGTGCCGAACCGCAGGCCGCTGGTGTACCAGGGCCCGTTGGGGTCGAAGGGTATGGGATTGCGGTTGAGCGTGATCCCACAGCGGCGGACCGCCTCCTCGGCCTGACGGCCGGTGATTCCCAGGGCCGACGCCACGTCCACCAGGACCAGGTGGTTATCGGTCCCACCGGTGCTGACCCGCAGCCCGTTGCGGACGAAGGCTTCGGCGAGGGCCCGGGCATTGGCGACGATCTGCCGCGAATAGTCGGCGAACTCGGGCCGCAGGGCCTCGGTGAAAGCAACCGCCTTGGCGGCCATCACGTGGGGCAGGGGACCTCCCAGCACCAGCGGGCAGCCGCGGTCGACGTGTTCCTTGAACTCTGCGGTGCACAGAACCAGGCCCCCGCGCGGTCCGCGCAGGGTCTTGTGCGTCGTCGTCGTCACGATGTCGGCGTAGCCGATCGGGTTTTCCTCGCCCTTGAGCACCTTGCCGGCGACAAGACCGGAAAAGTGAGCCATGTCCACCATCAAGACGGCACCGACCCGCTCGGCAATCTCGCGCATCCGGCGGTAGTTGATGTTCCGGGGATACGCGCTGAAACCGGCCAGCAGGATCAGCGGCTTGACCTCGACCGCCTGGCGCTCGATGGCGTCATAATCGAGCAGGAAGGTCTCGCGGTCCACGGTGTAGCCATGCGACTCGAACATCTTTCCCGAGGAATTCAGTCGGTAGCCGTGAGTGAGGTGGCCCCCCGAGGCGAGATCCATGCCCAGCAGCCGCTGGTTGCCAAGCCGCTGCCGGACCTCGTTCCACTGGGCGGGCGTCAGCCTGTACCAGTCCGCGGGGGCCAAGGCTCCGGGCCCCTCGGCTGCCAGCAGCTCGGCCATGGCGGGCAGCTCGACGCGCGATCGGAGAATGGCCCAGAATGCAACCAGGTTGGCATCCGCTCCACTGTGCGGCTGGGCATAGGCGTGCGCTGCGCCGAAGAGCTCGCGGGCCCGCTTGTTTGCCAGGTCTTCAACCGAATCGACATTGTCGCAGCCGGCGTAAAAGCGGTGGTGCGGAATGCCCTCAGCGTACTTGTCGGTCAGCAGGTTGGCCATGGCGCACTGGGTCGCCAGCGACGAGTAGTTTTCGCTCGCGATCAGCTTGATATTGCGCCGCTGGTCGGCCAGCTCCTGGACGATCGACCGGGCGACCTCGGCCGAGACGCTGGCCACGGTCTCGAGATTGGCGAGATAGGCCAAGAATCCCGGTGCAATCTCCGCGGCCGGCTTCCGGCCAAGATACGTCTGGATCAGTGAGTCATGCATGGATTGCCCTGGGCTCGAGATGATGCGCGGCGTGAGGTTCGTGTCCGCGTCTGAAAAACGCATCCCTCAAGGGGTGCGCAAGGACGATACCCCGGTGCCTCACCATCGGGCCAGGCCATCTCTCTTCTGATCTGAGCTGCCGGGGTCGCTATAATCGGAAACCGAGATGGAGATTCTACTGGCATGGGGCGATCTCGCTCAAGAGATCATGGTGCCGGGCAAGGCCCGCAAAGGGCTTGACGCCGTGTCCGCAAACCTTATCAAACATTAACGTTGGAGTCAGCCATGGGATTTGAGTTCGCACCTGGGAAAACGCGGATCGGCTGGGTCGGCACGGGGGTCATGGGCACGTCGATGTGCGGGTACCTGATTGCGGAGGGGTACCAGGCCACGATTTACAACCGCTCAGTGGAGAAGACCAAAGCCCTGGCGGCAAGAGGAGCCGCGGTCGCCGCTTCCGTCGCCGAGCTGGCCGGGGTCTCGGACGTGGTCTTCACGATCGTCGGTTATCCCCGCGACGTTCGCGAGGTGACCCTGGGCCCTCAGGGAATCATGGCGAGTGCAAGGCCGGGCACGGTCATTGTCGACATGACCACCAGCGAGCCTGTTCTGGCGGTCGAGATCTTCGAATCGGCAAAGCTGAGGAACATTCACGCGGTCGACGCGCCGGTCTCCGGCGGCGACATCGGCGCGAAAGAGGCCCGGTTGTCGATCATGATCGGTGGCGAAAAGGAGGTCGCGGATGCTCTCAAACCCTTGTTCGAGACCATGGGCAAGACGATCGTCTACCAGGGGCCTGCCGGGTCGGGTCAGCACACCAAGATGGTCAACCAGATTTTGATCACGACGAACATGATCGGGGTCTGCGAGGCCCTGCTCTACGGCTACAAGGCCGGCCTCGACCTGGAAACTGTGATGCAGAGCGTCTCCAGCGGCGCGGCCGGCTCCTGGAGCCTGAGCAACTTGGGCGCCCGGATGATCGCCGGCAACTTCGAGCCGGGCTTCTTCGTCGAGCATTTCCTCAAGGACATGAATATCGCCCTGGCCGAATCGCGCCGGATGAAGCTGGCCCTGCCCGGCCTGGCCCTCGCCGAACAGCTCTATCGCGCTGTCGAAGCTCAAGGCTACGGCCGCAAGGGCACGCAGGCTCTGTTGCTGGCCCTCGCCGACATCTCGCGGGTTGACTGGCCCAAACGGCCGGGCTGAAAGCCCGTATCACGCCCGCTCCGGCGATCGTAGGGAGGGGAAAAGGGACATCACTTATATCGTCCGTTCGTGAGGGGAAGGAGCCTCAGGGACATGCACGTAACCGCTTGGAGCAAGCGGCTTAGGGGTTAATCGAGCGCTATTCAGCGGCGTCCCCTTTTCCCTCCGGTTACAAACACATTATGTCGACTCAGAGCAAACCGGCTCGGAGCAATTATATCGATGTGCGATGGCATGCGTCTGGGGAGTGAAGCCGGGGGGAATGCTGCTGCCTCGGTATGGTATGATCGTCGGGCCGCTACCCATGCGGGGCGGTACGGCGGTGCCCGAAGGGATGACCAGCGATGTGGAATCAGCCCAAGATCACCTGCCCGATCTGCGGCGTCCGCTTCCGGCTGCCTCTGGGGTTCACGGGTGGAATGATCGGGTGCCCCGGATGCTGGAGGGTGGTGAACATGCCGAGCCCAATCACTCCCACAACACCTCCGGCCTGGTGGGTCACACGGGCCTGGGACCGGACCGATTCATGGCGGCGTCCCCCGGACCCCGCGAAGTCGGCGGGGTTCCTTGAGACCCGGCAGTGGGCGTTGGACTATAACCCGCCACGGGAAGGAGAAGATTACACACTTGCGCTGGAGTACGCGGAGAAGCGTTACGAGGAGATGCTGAACCTGTCCGAGGTGCTGGACAAGAAACTGGAGGGCCTCGCGCGGACGTCCCTGGCAATTGGGGTCATCATCGCGACCGTTGCCCGAGCGCTCGGGTCGAACACACCACTCGGTCGCTCCCCCCTGCTCATTTGGGCGGTGATCAGCTTCGCCCTGTCCGTTCTGGTTGCGGTCTGGTCGAGGAGCCCGACCATCTACGGTACGCCGCTGGAGATCCGCGACCTGCTGAAGGTCATGGACGACCACCCGGAGCTGACGAAAAACAAGACAGAATCTGTACTCGCGTCCTCTTACCACGTCGCCGTAGTCGGGACGTACGCGACCAATGAGTGGAAGGCGGGGCAGTTGTGGAGGGCGACGACCCTCCTGCTCGCCGGGATCGTCCTCTTGGTCGCAATACTTATCACCGCCGACCAGTCGAGCCATTCTCCGCTGGGGGGCAGGGTACCTGCGGGTGGGAATCCGCCTGGGGCCGATGCGGCGCAACAAACTCGTTCTGGTAGCTCCGCTGCACCGTCCCGCTCGGGCTGACTCCCGACTGGCCTAGCGGGCCACTCCCTTGCAGAGTTTGTGAGGTACTGTTCTTGCTATCCGCCATCTCTCGCCCTCGCGTATCTGGTTAGGTTCCATTTTGCCAACTGATCCGCACATTTCTATTCTACGCCGGCGAGCGATGATTCGCGAGGCCAACTACGTGTTCACCTGCTCGCCCGCGGCGAGCAAGGTATTCGGATTAAACGGCTCCGCATCCCTGTGATCCCTTTCGATGCTGAGCAAGCGAAAAACGTGGCCTCGCTGTGGAAATGGTACGCGAAGGGGACATCCCTAAATGCTCTGGTAAATCGCACGATCCAGGCAAACCGGCTTTCCGCAGACTGGGCATCTTGCCGCAACAATTAAAAACGTCCCCTTTGTCCGCACGCATGATGTCGCTTCCGGGTTTGGGATGAAGGATGTGTCCCTCCCCCGTAGGTCGCCGCCCAGGAATACCCTCGACCTCGCATCCAGTCAAGTGGCTCCTGGTTGGGTGAACCCGGATGCCGTCGGTAGAGTCGGACGACGGATCTCAGCTCACGCGATCGGGGCATACCGGACGATTCCGGGGACCCGCTCGAAATCGGAGTCATTGCTGGCCAGACTTGTCAGCCTGTAGTAATGCATCACAGCCGCGATCAGGGCGTCATCGCTGAGGAGACCGTGTTGAAGGCTCAGGTCTGCGGCAAGGAGAACATGCTGTTGCGTGATCGGAATGACCTGAACTCCGATCCCGATGATCTCATCGAGCGCCTGGCGGAATCGCTGGAGTTTTACGATCTCACCAGGATGGCGGCGGAGGCGCTGAGCGATGCCGGCGTAAGGCCACCCGAAAGCGACACAGGCCTCCAACGTCATCAGCCGATGGGCGATCTCACTGAACACGGAGGTCGACAGGTACGCCTCAAGTTCCTTGCGCCCGATCCGTTCGACCAGGTCCCGGCAGGGAGGCCCCAGGGTCGGATCGGCGGCGAAAGCGTAAACAAACACATTGGCGTCGATGAAAACGGATTCGCCCTCGGGTATATCCAGTAGTTCATGGGTACTCCAGCACCCTCAACTCTGGATCCTCCGCGATTCCGCGGAGGACTTCCGGATCACCCCTCCAAGGGATCAGACCATAACTGATTCGAGCCTGAGGGGCCTCTTCCCGGACCGTGATGATCACCCTTTGATGCTCACGAAGGGGAAGCGGCTGCGCGGGCTTCAGGACGCCACCCTCATAGGTTGCCTCGACTTCCAGTGTCATGGTTTTGGTTCCCGAAGTTGTGGCGTGCGATGGTGGCTTCGTCACGCTCGTCGACATGATTCTACCTGGCAGGGGCCTCCTTGGGAATCGGTCCCATGCGTGGTTGGACACGGTCGCATCATTCGGCCTCGAGTACGAACGAGCGTTGGGCTCGGCCGGCCATCTGAAAGACGAGGCCGGGTGGCTGGGCGTGAACTGGCTGCGCGGCCTGCGGTCGACCCAGGAGGCGGTCGTGCGGCCGTCCCGTGCGTGCCGGTCCCCGAGGTGTCACAGACGTGGAGATCGTACTCGACCGCGAGTCGGCCCGGCTCCCTCCAGATCCCAGGTGCGAGCGTTCTTGCTCAGAATGATCGCGGTGCGCCCGGTAAGTCGGGCACCCCCGGCCCAGTCCCTTCCGGCACCCCCTCGGCGGGACGACGGGATCCCGATCAAGGATGCGAGGCGAGCGTCGACCGCTGGGGGTCCGGATCGAAGATCAGAGTCTCGGTGAGCCTCCTGGATTGACTCTGGCCCGCACCAGCCCATGAACGTGGGGGTGGCCCTTTTTGCTGGCTTATGTTGCGTTGAGCAGCCTGGGCCCGACCAAGCCGCCGCGTTCGATCCCGATCGGCAACCGTGCCTTATAGACCTTCTGCCAGCGAGAGCGCCACCTTGGATGACCGCCCTCTAGAATTCGCCGGCACCTGATCCGGGAACCATGACAGAATCGGGCGATCTGTTCGCTCTTGCAGCCACTCCACTCCTCCCCGATCAAGTCCGTGGCCAGTTCTCGCTCTCCGCCGGCCAGCAACGTTCTCGAGTCGAGGAAAACCAGCGGCGACGGCCTACCTATCTTGCGTAGGCCAGGTCAGAAAAGAGCAATCTCCCCCTTGGGAGTTCGTCTGACCCTCGAAAAGAGGCTCTTTCGACAGGTTCACGGTCATGTGCGACGCCTTGCCTGCCTCTCTTGTGAGTAGCTCGAGGAACAAGGACTTGCAATAACTTACTTCTGAAAAAGGACTTGTGGCCATCGGATCTCAGAATGCACGTGGGGACGTCTGTATATACCCCCAAAATCCGTGACGGTCAGAAAATTTTTCTTCCAACCGACCGGCGAGTGCTGTACTGTTAAAGCGATTCACGCTTGGGCTGTGCATCGTCTCGATCTGCGAGTCCTGGCGCGCTCGAGAGTCGGGCGGCCGTTTACCAAGGAGATTCCGGAGATGCGCCGAGGCGTCCGGGTGGTGGGCGTGGGCAGCCCCCACGGCGATGACCGAGTCGGCTGGCGGCTGGTCGAGGACCTGGCCGAGTCGGCCGGACCGGGCGTGGAGGCGGTAGTAGTCGCCCAGCCGCTGGGCCTGCTCGATCACCTGGACGGCTGCTCGGCCCTGATCGTCGTGGATGCCTGCCGCGCGGGCCGCGCGCCGGGATCGGTGGTGGTCTTGACCTGGCCGGAGGACCGGCCCGAGTTCGAGGGCTCGGGATCGACGCACGGACTCGACCTCGCGATGGCGCTGGAGATGGCCGACGTGCTCGGTCGCCTGCCGCCCTCGGTCCTGCTGTTCGCGGTCGAGGCCGGTGCCTGCGGCCCGGTGGCGGACCTGAGCCCCGATCTGGAGTCCTCCCTGCCGGAGCTCGATCGGCGGTTGCGGGAGGTGGTCGAGGGCCAGCGCTGGCGCCTCGAGCAACGGTCGTCTTGGGGTCGCCGCCGCATCCCTCCTGAGACCGAGAGCCGTCCGGATCGATCCCGGCTGGCGGGCCCGGAGACCGGCCCATCCGGGAACACCGCGCGAAGTATCCGGTCGTCCCGTGGAAATCGTTGGCTCTCAGAGAGAGTAGCTAGCGCGATGGTTGTCGTGCCCGAAACGATGGGCGAGAGCGCGGGAGCGTCGAAATCCAAAACCACATAAGAGGGCGCGGCTTGTCCCCGGGGCTGAAGCCCGGGGCCACCGCCGCGACAATTCCGATGAACAACTCGGAAGAGATCATGGCGGCGTTGCGCGGCATGAGGTTCCTCCACGACATCGAGGATCAGTACCTCCAGGCGATTGCGCCGCTCGCGGAACTGCGGGAGTTCTGCGCCGGGACCGTGCTGTTCCGGGAGGGCCAGAGCCACCCGAACATCTATCTGGTGATCGCGGGCTCGGTGGCCCTCGATTTCCGCTTCTCCGGCCGCGTACTCCAGACCGTCGGCCCGGGCGAGCTGCTGGGCTGGACGCCGATCCTGGGTGGGGTCGAGATGACAGCCACCGCCCGGGTCCTGGAGCCGACACAGGCGGTCGCGATCCGGGCGTCGCAGCTGATCGCCCTGTGCGAGCACAACCCGCGGTTCGGCTTCGAGTTCATGCGGCAGACCGCGCGGGCGCTGTCGCGGCGCCTCAATGCCACGAAGCTGCAACTGCTCGACGTGTACAGCCACAACGAGCCACCCACCCCGGCAGTCGGGGAGAACGAGCACCCGACCGCCCGTGTGGTCGAGGAGGGCTAGCATGGTCACCATCAACCTGCCGATCGGCTGCTACGTGAGGGTCGAGAAGCCCGCCCTGCAGGCGATCCTCGACCGGCTGAGGGAGCTGGGCTACCGCGTGGTCGGGCCGACCGTGGCGGACGGGGCGATCGTCTACGCTGATCTTACGTCGATCGACGAGCTCCCGGTCGGCGTCAGCGACGCGCAGGACGGTGGGACCTACCGCCTGCATCGAAACGGCGGCGGCGCGTACTTCGACTACGTGGTCGGCCCCCACTCGCTCAAGGACTACCTGTTCCCGCCTCGGGCCACGCTGCTGGAGTGCCAGCGGCACGGCACCGACTGGGAGATGCGCGTGCCGGAGCTGCCATCGCAACCGCTGGCGATCCTCGGTCCGCGCTCCTGCGACCTGCACGCGCTGGCCATGCAGGACCGGATCTTCCTGGGCGACCGGTTCGTCAACCCCGACTACGAGGCCCGCCGCAAGGGCCTATTCGTGCTGGCGATCAACTGCGGCCGGGCGGTCTCCACCTGCTTCTGCACCTCGATGGGGACCGGGCCGGCGGTCTCCTCCGGGTTCGACCTGGCGCTGACGGAACTGCCCGGTCACTTCATCCTGGAGGTCGGCTCCGAACTCGGCGGGCGGGTCGCCGCCGCGGCACCCTGGGCGCCGTGCAGCACCCGCGAAGTCGCCGAGGCCCAGGCCGTGCCCCGCAAGGCCGAGATCGAGATGGAGGAGCGGCGGCGTCCGATGTCGGGCCGGCCGCACGGCCGCTACCTCGACACCAGCGGCCTGCACGACCTGCTGCTCAATAACCTCGATCACGACCACTGGGACAAGGTCGCCGATCGGTGCCTAGCCTGCGGCAACTGCACGATGGTCTGCCCGACCTGCTTCTGCTGCAGCGTCCAGGAGGTGGCCGACCTAACCGGCGGCCACGTCCGCCGCGAGCGGTTCTGGGACACCTGCTTCAACGCCGACCACTCGTACATGAACAGCGGGACGGTGCGCAAGCTCACCCGGGCCCGTTACCGCCAGTGGCTCACGCACAAGCTGGCCACTTGGGTCGACCAGTTCGGCAGCTCCGGCTGCGTCGGCTGCGGCCGGTGCATCACCTGGTGTCCGGTCGGGATCGACCTGACTGCGGAAGTCGCCGCCATCCGAGGAGGAGGCCCACCGTGACCGCCATCGCTCCCATGCCGTCGGAGCCGTCGGTGAACCCCTGGCTGCCGAAGGCCGTGACCATCGGGGACATCCAGCCCGAGGTCCCCGGGATCATGACCTACCAGCTCGACTTCGCCGATGACCTCGCGGCCGCCGCGTTCTCTTTCCGGCCCGGCCAGTTCAACATGGTGTACCTCCCGGGGATCGGCGAGGTGCCCATCTCGATCAGCTCGGACCCGACCGGTGCGGGCCCGCTCCTGCACACGATCCGGGCGGCGGGCAGCGTCACGTCGGCGCTGGCCCGGAAGCAGGTGGGCGAGACTCTCGGGCTGAGGGGCCCGTTCGGTTCGTCCTGGCCGACAGGCAACTGCAAGGCCCAGGACATCGTGATCGCCTGCGGCGGCGTCGG
Organism: Isosphaeraceae bacterium; assembly: GCA_049516015.1. Taxonomy (GTDB): domain Bacteria; phylum Planctomycetota; class Planctomycetia; order Isosphaerales; family Isosphaeraceae; genus Aquisphaera. Next base: position 23,245 of record JBEKTN010000027.1, read on the forward strand.
GCTGGCCCCGCTCCGGCCGGCGATCTACGACATCGTCTGCAACCGCGCGGACTACGGCCGCGTCTTCCTGCTGTACGGGGCCCGTACGCCGGGCGACCTGCTCTTCGCCCGCGAGTACGACACTTGGCGCAATGCCGACATCGAGATCTTCACCACGGTCGATCTCGGCGACGCCCGCTGGCGGGGAAACATCGGCGTCGTGCCCTCGCTGTTCTACCGCCTGCGCCTCGAGGCGAGGCGCACCCACGTGATGACCTGCGGCCCGGAGATCATGATCCACTTCGTCGTTTTCGAGGCCCTGGCCCGGCGGATCCCCCGCGATCACATCCACGTCTCGATGGAACGCAACATGAACTGCGCGATCGGGCAGTGCGGCCATTGCCAGTACGGTCCGAAGTTCGTCTGCAAGGACGGTCCGGTGTTCACCTACAAGGAGCTGGCACCCTTCATGCATACGGAGGACCTCTGAGATGCCCAAGCCCAAGCTGGCCGTCTTCAAATTCTCCTCATGCGACGGTTGCCAGCTCTCGCTGCTCGACGCCGAGGATGAACTGCTGGCCGTCGCCGACGCGGTCGAGATCGCCTATTTCCTCGAGGCCCGCACCCAGCAGATCGCCGGGCCCTATGACGTCGGATTGGTCGAGGGGTCGATCACGACGGCCCACGACGTTGCCAGGATCAAGATGATCCGCCGCCAGTGCCGGTTCCTGGTGGCGATCGGCGCCTGCGCCACCTCGGGCGGCATCCAGGCGTTGAAGAACTGGGGGAACGTGCAGGAGTTCGTGCGGGCCGTTTATGCGACGCCCGACTACATCAACACCCTGGCGACCAGCACGCCGATCGCCGACCACGTCCTGGTCGATTTCGAGCTGCGCGGCTGCCCGATCAACAAGATGCAACTGGTCGAGCTGATCGCGGCCTTCCTGATCGGCCGCCGGCCCTGGGTGCCGCGTCACAGCGTCTGCGTCGAATGCAAGCGACGGCGGGCGGTATGCATCGCGGTGGCGCAGGGGATCCCCTGCCTGGGGCCGGTCACGCAGGCCGGCTGCGGGGCGATCTGCCCGAGCTTCCACCGCGAATGCTTCGGCTGCTACGGCCCGAAGGAGCAGGCGAACCTGGTCAGTCTCGCCGGCTTCTACGGCGACCACGGGACCGCGCCGCGCGACCTGGTGCAACTGATCCGCAACTTCAACGGCTACGCCCCCGAGTTCCGCGAGGCGAGCAATGCGATCGAGCGCGAGGATCTGTCCGCTGGCACCGCCGGTTGACCGACCCGTCTCGAGAGCCGAACCCAAGTGAGGAGAGGGAGGACGACGGCGATGCCTGCCAATCGCAAGTTCGAGGTCAAGGCCCTGTCTCGAGTCGAGGGCGAGGGGGCGCTGTACGTCAAGTTCGAAGGCGGTCAGGTCGATTGGGTCGAGCTGAACATCTACGAGCCCCCCCGCTTCTTCGAGGCCTTCCTCCGCGGCCGCAAGGTCCGCGAGGTGCCCGATATCACCGCCCGGATCTGCGGCATCTGCCCGGTCGCCTACCAGATGAGCTCCTGCCACGCGCTGGAGAAGGCGCTGGGGATCGACCCCGGCCCGGAGATCCGCCGCCTCCGCAGGCTGCTCTATTGCGGAGAGTGGATCGAGAGCCACGCCCTGCACATCTATCTGCTGCACGCCCCCGATTTTCTCGGCTACGAGAGCGGCATCAGCCTGGCCGCCGACCACCGGGATGCGGTCGAGAAGGGGTTGCGGCTCAAGAAGATCGGCAACGAGTTGCTGACGGTCCTGGGAGGCCGGGCCATCCATCCGATCAACGTCGCCGTCGGCGGCTTTCACCGCGCCCCGAGCCGCTCCGCCTTGAAGGCGCTGCTGCCCGATCTGGAGTGGGCCCTCCAGGCATCGATCGAGACCCTGCAATGGGTCTCGGCCTTCGACTTCCCTGACCACCAGGTCGATTACGAGATGGTCTGCCTCCGGCACCCGCACGAATTCCCCATGAACGAGGGTCGCATCGTCTCCGACCGGGGGTTGGATGTGCCGGTCGAGGAGTACGAGGGCCACTTCCAGGAACGGCATGTGCCCCAGAGTACCGCGCTGCACAGCGTGCGGATGCCCGGGATGACCTCCTATCTGGTCGGCCCGCTGCCGCGGGTGAACCTCTGCTTCGACCAGCTCTCGCCCACCGCCAAACGGCAGGCGGAAGCCTGCGGCGTGGAATGGCCCTGCCGCAACAACTTCAAGAGCATCATCGCGCGGGCGATCGAGCTGATCGACGCCTGCGAGGAGGCGATCGCGATCATCAAGGAGTACAATACCGAGCCCTCATCCAGCCTGGCCTCCTACATCCCGCGCGCCGGCCAGGGCTGCCACGCGACCGAGGCCCCGCGCGGCCTGCTCTACCACCGCTACCGCATCGGCGACGACGGCCTGATCGCCGAGGCCAAGATTGTCCCGCCGACTTCGCAGAACCTGGGCCAGATCGAGGACGACCTCCGCGCCTACTTGCCCGGTATCGTCAACCTCGACGATGCCGAGGCGACCCGGCGGTGTGAGCACCTGATCCGCAATTACGATCCCTGCATCAGTTGCGCTACCCACTTCCTCCGGTTGACGATCGATCGCAACCCGGAACCTGCGGTCTGTACCATTAATCCGATGCAGCGGGGTTAGTACTACAGCGTCAAGTAGCTAACGAGCTAAGGGAGCCAGCTATGACGCCCGGAAACGGCGCCAGTTCGATCGACAGCGTCCTGGTCGAGACCCGAGTTTTTCCGCCCCCCGAGGCGTTCTCCCGCACGGCCCACATCCGGAGTCTGGAGCAATACCAGTCGCTCTGGAACCGGGCCAGGGACGACCCCGATGGCTTCTGGTCCGAGCAGGCCAGCCGGCTCCTCGACTGGGCCCGGCCCTGGGACCGGGTCCTGGACTGGGACTTGCCGTTCGCCAGGTGGTTCGTGGGTGGCCAGCTCAACGCCTCGTACAACTGCGTGGATCGCCACTGCGCCGGCCCGCGCAAGGACAAGGCGGCGATCATCTGGGAGGGCGAGCCGGGCGACCGCCGCGTCCTGCGCTACCAGGACTTGCAGCGCGAGGTGACCCGGTTCGCCCAGGTACTCAAGGACCTGGGGATCCAGAAGGGCGACATGGTGACCCTCTACATGCCGATGGTGCCCGAGACGACCATTGCGATGCTAGCCTGTGCCCGGATCGGCGCCCCCCACATGGTCGTCTTCGGCGGCTTCAGCGGCGAGTCGCTGGCCGAGCGCATCCGGGACTGCCAGGCCAAGGTCCTGGTCACCGCCGACGGGGGCTACCGACGCGGCAAGGTCGTGCACCTGAAGGAGCAGGCGGACGTGGCGGCCTGCCAATGCCCATCGATCCAGCACGTGGTCGTGTACCGCCGCACGGGCCAAGACGTGCCCATGCAGCCCGGTCGCGACCACTGGTGGCACGAGTTGATGGCCACCGCGACGCACGCCGACTGCCCACCCGAGCCGGTGGACAGCGAGCATCCCCTCTTCGTCCTGTACACCTCCGGCTCCACCGGCAAGCCCAAGGGTAGTCTCCACACGACCGGCGGCTACTTGCTCGGCACCGCGCTGACGACCGAGTGGGTCTTCGACCTCAAGGAGGACGACGTCTTCTGGTGTACCGCCGATATCGGCTGGATTACCGGGCACTCGTATTGCATCTACGGGCCGCTGGCCCTGGGGGCGACGGTCGTGATGTACGAGGGGGCGCCGAACTATCCCGACGAGGCCCGGTTCTGGAAGCTTGTCGAGGACTACCGCGTCTCGATCCTGTACACCTCCCCGACGGCCATCCGCGCCTTCATGAGGAGTGGCGAGCGATTCCCGAAGCGGCACGACCTGTCGAGCCTGCGGCTGCTGGGCACCGTCGGCGAGCCGATCAACCCCGAGGCCTGGATGTGGTATTACGAGGTCATCGGCGGCGGCCGCTGCCCGATCGTCGATACCTGGTGGCAGACCGAGACCGGGGCCATCATGATTTCGTCCCTGCCCGGTGCCATGCCCGGCCGGCCCGGCTCGGTGAGCCAGCCCTTGCCCGGGGTCTTCCCGATGGTCGTGGACAAGGGGGGCGCTCCGGTGCCTCCCGGCAAGGGCGGCTACCTGGTCATCACCAAGCCTTGGCCGTCGATGCTCCGCACCATCTACGGCGACGACAAGCGGTACAACCTGCAATACTGGAAGCTCATTCCCGGCGCGTATTCCACGGGCGACGGCGCGCGATGCGACGCGGAGGGAAACTACTGGATCCTGGGCCGGGTAGACGACGTGATCAACGTCTCCGGCCACCGGCTTTCGACCATGGAGCTCGAGAACGCCGTGGCTAGCCACCCGGCGGTGGCCGAAGCCGCGGTCGTCGGCCGCCCCGACGAGCGCAGGGGTCAGGCCATCACCGTCTTCGTCACCCTCCAATCGGGCATCGGTTCCAGCGATCAGCTCCGCCAGGACCTTCGCGAGCACGTCGTCAAGGTGATCGGCGCTCTGGCCCGCCCCGACGACGTCCGGTTCGCCGACGCCCTGCCCAAAACCCGCTCGGGAAAGATCATGCGACGGCTATTGCGCGATATCGCCACCGGCCACGAGGCCACCGGCGATATCACCACCTTGGAGGACCTCCACGTCCTGTTCCAGCTGCGTGGAGACGAGGAAAGGGCGGATCGATGAGGCCGGACCTGATCGGGTGCGATCGGTGCCAGGTGGTCATCGACTCGGACCGCGTCCTCGTTGGTCGTCCCGGTCGGTGTTGCGCCGCTGACCAGAAGGACCGCCGCAGGTCATAGGTTCCGGGCCGGGTGGCCCCAGCGGATTGCTCCCTGAGGCTCCCACAGATCCGTACGTACTGCTCTCTCGAGCCGGGAAAGCCCTTGAGATCGGGCCAGCAATCGGTTATAGGTTATGGTTTCCTTCAAGAGAATCCATGAACGCCGTGGGAGCGTCGTGCGCGCAAACGATTCGAAAGCCCTGAGGAGAACGCATGGCCAGTCGTCGCCGAGGTAAAGGCCGCCGCAAAGTCGGCCGCAAGAAACGCCGGATGCGCAGCCGGATCCGTCATCGCAAGAAATAAAGCGCGCCCTCCATTTTTTCTCGCCGCAGTCCGCCGACTTCCCGCCACGCCGCCAGATCAAGCTCCACCAGCGCAAGGCCCGGGAACGATGATCGAGCAGCCAAAGCGCCCCGCCGTTGGCCGTGTACGAGCGTCGGGGCTGTTTGTTTTGGTATCGGCCTTGAAAAAAGCACTCGGAGGATTTGTCCGAGCTAGCCCCGGTCCGGTATGATAGTAGGATCTCACTGTCATGATGGTCTTCGGAACCGGCACGGAGCGAGCCATGGAACCAAGCGCCAATCGTCGGCCTGCGATGCGATCACACGTCGATCATCGCCCATCCGTAGAACTTCTCGAATCGACTCATCCTTTCCCTGGCGTTTACCGGATCAAGGCCATCGGGCGGGCCGCTCACGACTTTGAGCGGCGGGTGGTCGAGACGGTCGTTTCTCAGCTTCCGGCGCGCTCGGACCTGGACTACTCGGTCCGCACCACCCCCGGCGGCCGCCACATCGCGCTGACGCTCGATATCACCGTGCAGACCGCCGAGCAGGTCCGGACCATCTACGCGGAAGTTCGGGAAATCGAGGGCTTGACCTTGCTCTTTTGATCCGTCTCCGCCTCCTTGCGTCACGGCCGCGGGCACGGCGTGACGGAGCCGTCGCGTGCCCGACCGGCATGATGCCGTTTCCTCCCTCTCCGGCCGCGGGTATGATTTGCGACAGTTTCTCGATCAGCTAGCCAATCTCCGCTCATGCAATCACGAGCTGGACTAACGATCGATCTCCCTTCCGCCGCGATGATGGGTTCTGATGACTGACGCCTCACTAACGGCCCAGTGGATCGATCTTCTCCACTGCGACGATCCGCGCGACGTGGTCCATCAGACGGTCGCTTCCCTGGCCCAGGGGGGAGTCATCGGCCTGGCGACCGAGACCGTCTACACACTCGCCGCCAGCGCATTGCACGCGGAGGGTCTGGCACGGCTCCGCCGGTTGGGCGGTACTCCGGACTCGCAGCCGCTCACACTCCTGGTCAAGGGTGCCCAGGAGTGCACCGACTGGGTGCCGGGAATCTCGCAGGTCGGCCGCCGCCTGGCCTGGCGGCTCTGGCCCGGGCCGTTGACCCTGGTCTTCCCACCGGGAATGACCGACGGCCTGTTTGGCCGTCTTCCCCCCAAGGTCCGGCAGGTCATCGCGCCGGCTGGCGGGCTGGCTCTGCGCAGCTCCGCCGATCCATTCTTGCGCGATGTGCTCCAACTGACGCCCGCCCCCGTTGTGCTGGGGACGGTCGGCCTTGCCGACCGGCCGCCGGCGATCACTGCCGACCCGCTGCGCGGACTTGCCGGGCTGGACATGGTGATCGACTCGGGACCAACACAGTGCGGGCAGCTTTGCACCCAGGTGCGGATCGACGACCAGCGATGGACGATCGAACGCGAAGGGGTCATCGATGCCAGGACCCTCACCCAGATGTCGGGGCTGATCATCCTCTTTATCTGCACCGGCAACACCTGCCGCAGTCCCATGGCCGAAGCCATCTGCAAGCTGATGCTGGCACGGCGGCTGGACTGTCCGGCCGAACAGATCGAAGAACGCGGCTATGTTGTGCAGTCGGCCGGCGTGGCCGCGGCGACCGGGTCCCCCGCGGCCGCTCATGCGATCGACGTGCTCCGCGCGATGGGTGGTTCGCTGGAAAGCCATCGCAGCCGCCGGGTGACACTTGACCTGGTGCACCAGGCCGACTGCATCTTCGCCATGACGGCCGACCATCTCGAAGCCCTGCTCGACGCCGTGCCCGAGGTCCAGTCGCACAGCTTCCTCCTCGACCCGGGGGGAGGCGACGTTCCCGATCCCATCGGCTCGGACCATCACAACTATCGGCAGACCGCCCAGATGATCGAGCAAATGCTGGAAGAGCGGCTCAAGCAATTAGGGCTATGAATCGCGTTCCACTGGATGCCGAATGCCTCATCTGGGTAACAGTTCGTGCACGCGTGAACCGTCTCCTGCACCAGCTTGCATCCATACCCGCGAGCAACCCCGGCGTCCGCACCTTCGCCGGCCTTGCGAGACGCCGCCCGGCAGCCGTGGGAGAGAGCATAACTGATGCTCTTCAAGTAACTTACAATGCATCTTTATGTCTATAAACCTATCTTCCAGGTCGGACTTGCCAATTTACCTGGGAATGCCCAGAATGAACATGGCCGGGTTGTTCGAGACGAGTTTCCCGGCCCGGATGGCTACGTCTGAACCGACGCGGCCATGGCCGTCTGGCGACTTTCCGCCGGCCGGAGGAAGGCTCGTTGGAGTCGTCGCGGGATGGCCGTTGCCCAAGCTGGTCCTCAGGCGAATCTCGACCCGCCCCCGTCCACGCCGGTCCATCGGCTGGGGGAGCAGGTGTTCGACGCGGTCGCCGAGATCGGCGACGTCGGCCAGTTCTCGATCCTCACCTTGATCTGGATCTTTCGCCGACGGCCGCGGTGGTCGGTGCTGGTGCCGATCTTCTACGCCATCGGCGTGCAGAGCGTTTCGGTGGTGGCGATCACGGGAACCTTCATCGGCATGGTGCTCGCTGTCCAGGCCTATCATTCGTTCGAGCTCATGGGGCTGGCCACCCGGTTGGGGTCGGTGATCAACATCTCGATCGTCAAGGAGCTAGGCCCTGTCCTGGCGGCGACCATGCTGGCAGGGCGGATCGGATCGTCCATGGCCGCCGAGCTCGGCACAATGCGGGTCACCGAGCAGATCGACGCACTGACCGCCCTGGGCACGAACCCGGTTTATTACCTGGTTACGCCCCGTTTCCTTGCCTGTCTGCTCTTGATCCCGCTCTTGACCTTGATGGCCGACTTCATGGGAGTGATCGGGGGTGCCGTCGTCGCGACCCAGATTCTGGGAGTGGACTCCTTTGCCTACTGGAAACACTCGCGCGACTTCGTCGGGCACATGGACATCATCGCCGGAGTCTTCAAGAGCTACTTCTTCGGCGCCGCGATCGCACTGATCAGTTGCCATCGCGGGTTCAACTCGAGCGCGGGGGCCGAAGGGGTGGGCAAGGCCGCGACCGAGGCCTTCGTCTTCTCGTTCATCGCCATCCTCTTCCTCGACTTCGTTCTGGGGCTGGGCTGGAACACAGTCTACCGATCTATCTGGCCGCAGGCCCAAGGGTTGATATGAGTGACGGGGCAACTGTCGATGGGGCCAGGCGCAAGGATCTGATCGAGATCCGCGATCTGTGCATGCGGTTCCGCACGCAGAGCGTCCTTCGTGGCATCAACCTGACCATCCACCGCGGCGAGACTGTCTGCATCATCGGCGAGAGCGGCTGCGGCAAGACCGTAATGCTCAAGCTGATCATCGGACTGCTTCATCCCACCGAGGGAGGCGTCTGGTTCGACGGCAGGGACGTCAACCGACTGGGCGGCAAGCAGCTTGTCAAGCTGCGGCTGCGGTTCGGGTTCCTGTTTCAGATGGCCGCGCTCTTTGACAGCCTGACGATCTACGATAACGTGGCCTTCGGCCTGCGCGAGCACCACATCTGCGGCGAGGACGAGATCCGGACCCTCGTCGCCGATCATCTCCAGGAGGTGGGCCTTCCCCCGGGCCTGGAGCGCAAAAAGCCGGCCGAGCTCTCCGGCGGCCAGCGGAAGCGGGTGGGTCTGGCCCGGGCCCTGGCCTTGAACCCGGAGGTCATGCTTTATGACGAGCCCACCACCGGGCTTGACCCGATCATGAGCGACGTGATCAACGAGCTGATTCTCCAGACCCAGCAGAACAAGAAAACCACGGGCGTGGTCGTGACCCACGACATGAAAACCGTGACCAAGGTGGCCGATCGCTTGGTCATGCTCTATCCGCTCGCCCGGCTGGCGCCGAACGAGCCCCAGATCATCTACGACGGCCCACCCGAAGAGGCCGAGAACGCTGCCGACCCGCGCGTTCGCCAGTTCGTGCGCGGCGAGGCCGGCGAGCGACTCCGCGAACTGGCTCAGCTTCGCGCCAACTCCAATTGATGATGAACATCCTGAGCAACCAACCACCAGAAACATCGAGTCAAGGGACAGTAGGAAAATGAACGAACGCGTCATGCAGTTCCGGATCGGCATGTTCGTGATCGTGGCCGGGCTGGTCTTGACCATGCTGATCGTCTGGTTCGGGGAATCGCCCGCCCTGCTGCGCGACCAGGTCTACCTCAGGGCCCGCTACGCCGATGCGCCCGGCGTGCTCGAGGGAGTGGCCGTGCGCAAGAGCGGCATCCGGGTGGGCGAGGTGTCCGCGATCCAGTTCGACCATCGGCCCAACCAGCCCGATGGGGTGCTTGTGACCATGGCCATCGAGCACAAGTACTCGATCCGCGAGGGGTCCGTGCCACGGCTTTCGCGGACGTTGATCGGCGACGTGACCATCGACCTGCTTCCCGGAACCGGGCAGGCGAACTTGCAACTGGGCCGCACTCCCGCCGACGCCCCGATTGTCGAGGGAGCAGTCGCCACCGACCCGTCCAAGGTCCTGGCCGCGGCCACCCAGGCGTTCGACATGGTCGGTGACACGCTCAAAACGATCAACGAGGCAGCCGGCGGCCTGGCCAAGCTCTCCAAGAACGCCGAGCGCATCGACGACTTCCTCAAGATCTGGACCAAGACCGGGCAGGATGTCTCCGCGGCCTCGCAAGGAATCGATCAGTTCATCAAGACCAATGAGAACGATCTCCGCACCACCATCACCAACCTCCAGAAGGTGGGCGAGAAGCTCAACAATACCCTGACCCCCGAAACCCAGGACTCGCTCAAGACCGGGCTCGCCAGGCTCTCTTCGGCCTCGGCCCGCCTCGACGCCCAGCTCGCCGACATCGGTCCCCTGCTGAAAGACCTGGGATCGCCCGTCAATCACACGCCGACCACCGACTTCGGCCAGAGCGTCCGTCGCTTCAACCGGGTGCTTGCCGACATGGAGCTGCTCTCCGCCACATTGCGCAACCGCAAGGGCACTCTGAACACCGAGGGCTCGATCCAGAAGCTGCTGACTCAGCCGGATCTCTACGACAACTTCAACACCATGGCCTTGAACGCCTCCCAGGCGCTGAGCCAGCTCAAGGTCGTCCTGACCTCGTTCCGCGCCTTCGCCGAACGGGTCTCACGCGACCCCTCGGCCATCTCCCGGGGCATCCTGTCACGGTGAGAAACTGCCCTGCTGCAAACATTCCCCGGCCGCACGGAACCTGCTCAACCCGCTTGACGGGCGACAGACGGTATTGTGTGATAAATCATGTATAAAGCCGAGAATCTCGAGCACCTTTCCTCACGTCCGGAGAATCGACCATGCGTCTGCCTGATCGCCGCCGTTTTCTCCACGATACCGCCGCGCTTGCCGCCGCGCTCGTCGCGCTTCCCGCCGGTTCGACCCGCGCCAGGGACAATGAGGACTCGGGGCTCAGCGAGACCGAGGGCAGGGCAGTCAGCGTCAATGACATCCTTCGGGTCGGCGTGGTCGGCGTGCACGGGCGAGGTATGGAGCATATCGAAGGCTTCGGCCATCTCAAGGATGTGCGCATCACCGCGATCTGCGACATCGATCAGAACGTGATCGGCTCCGCGAAGCATGAGATCGAGCAACTCTACGGCAACTCGCCCCGCTACTACCAGGACATCCGCCGGCTGCTCGACGATAAAGAGATCGACGCGATCTCCGTCGCCACGACCAACCACTGGCACGCGCTGGCCACGATCTGGGCCTGCCAGGCCGATAAGGACGTTTACGTTGAGAAACCGGTCAGTCACAACGTGACCGAGGGGCGGCGGATGGTCGAGGTTGCCCGGAAGCAGAACCGGATCGTCCAGACCGGCACGCAACTGCGCAGCCATAAGGGTATCCAGGACGCCATGGCCTTCATTCACTCGGGCCAGCTCGGCAAAGTCTATATGGCCAAGGGCCTCTGCTACAAGCCCCGAGGCTCTATCGGCCACAAGCCCGATGGCCCCGTGCCCGCCGGCGTTGACTACAATCTCTGGCTCGGCCCCGCGCCCGAGCGGCCGTTCAATCCCAACAGGTTCCACTACAACTGGCACTGGTTCTGGGACTACGGCAACGGCGCCCTGGGCAATCAGGGCATTCACCAGATGGACGTGGCCCGCTGGGGACTGAACAAGCGCGAGTTCCCCAAGGCCGTCCTTGCCTCGGGCGGCCGGTTCGGCTACTCCGACGATGGTCAGACTCCGAACACGCTGCACGTTTCCTACGAGTTTGACGACAGCGAGCTCCAGTTCGAGGTCCGCGGTCTTGCCACCAACGACGAGCTCAAGGTCAAGATCGGCGACATCTTCTATGGCACCGAGGGCATACTCGCCATTACCAGCTCCACCAACTGGCAAACGTACCTCGGCCCGAATCTCGAGAAAGGCCCCGGCGGCACCGGCGGCGGCGACCATTTCGCCAATTTCGTGAAGGCCGTCAAGTCGCGCGACCACACGCTCCTGGCCGCCGACATCGAAGAGGGCCGCCTCTCGAGTGCCTACTGCCACCTGGGCAACATCGCCTACCGGCTGGGCCGCAAGCTGCACATCAACCCTGCGAACGAGTCGTTCATCGCCGATCCCGAAGCCGACTCGCTGCTCACCCGCAAGTATCGGCAACCGTTCGTCGTCCCGGCCAAGGTGTGAGCAAGGTGCCATTCTCGAGCGGGACATCAAACCACTAAGGATACGGAATTTATTAACTGTCGCATTTGCCCGGAATGGCACGGTAATTCCATACGGGGAGTTCCTCATCGAACCGGATTTTCATTGTCTTGGGGTATTCATCGGGGTAACCCTCCTTAAGCGGATAGTCACCGGTGAGA
>JBEKTN010000028.1:0-35075 GCA_049516015.1 Isosphaeraceae bacterium
AGAGCCAAGTACTTTTGCCGTATCCGTTCGATCGTTGTTGCGTCCTGCATGCACCGACGATCATCAAAAACTCGAATTCCTACAAGACGAATTTGCTTAATTTATTTTTTCGCGGTTCCTTATGTCCCTCTGTTCGTCGGCATGGTGGCCGAAGCGCTCCCGCGCCGGATAGTCCGAGTTCCTTCACCCCGCGTCCGGCGAGGTTCGACGCCGGTATGATCCGATACCGCTACAACCAGCAAGTCAGTCCTCCCGCACCGTTTATCCATGTGACCATCCGGCGTCCCATCGGTGATGGTCCTCAGTTAACGCTTCCTGCACTGCTGGACACGGCCGCCAACTTTACCGTGATTCCCTGGCGGGTGGTCGATGAACTCCAGCTTCTCCAGCACGATGAGGTCGAAGCGGTGGGCTTCGGCGGGCAAGCCACGCTCGTGACAAGCTTCATCATACAATTACGGATCCATGAGCTCGAGCCACTGAATGTCGAGGTCCTGGCCAGTCGAGAGGAACCGCATGTCTTGCTGGGGCGCGATGTGCTCAACGCCCAGAGGATCGTCCTCGACGGTCCGGAACTGGTCCTGGAGATCGGTTGAGGTGCCCCGACCGATACGCGGGAGTGGCAACTAGGGCTCGTGGTCCGGGTCGCGCGCCAAGGTCACGGTGCGCGGCACAGTGGGCAGAACTTCTGCAACGTGACGGATCACGGCCAAGAGCTGGTCCCTCCGTTCGTTCGTCAAGTCCGGGTACTTGGCCCTGAGCCTCGGCCGCGAGAGGACTTCCGCCGCCTCTTCAAGTGTCTCTTCGCTCGCGACGAGCCGGATCCGGCCCGCATCCGCAGGCTCCAAAGCCGCGAACGCTGGCCCCGCGGGGTTGAGGGCTGTCTGGAGATAGCTGACCGTATCGAAGACGGCTTTGAAGCGGCTCCGTCGCCATCACGGCGTTTGCCTCGCCCCACGCTCGGCTCGCACCGCCTTGACCTCTTCCTCGATCAGGGTGTCGGCCTCCTCCTCGGTCATGCCGCCCTGCCGGAAGTTGTCGTGCAAAGGCCCGACCAGGTCAGCGAGCGAGGGCAGCGGCCGAATAGGGCCAATCATGCCGATCGAAACGATCTGCTCTGGCTGCGGATCCCGCATGCCTGACTGTGAGCTGGTTTGGGTCGAACAGCTTCCACACCCCGATCCGCAGCCGCTTGCCTGCTTGCGGGTCACGGCGTTCCAGGCGAGCCTGGCCAGGTATCCGGCGGCCGCGAGGACGATGCCAAGCGCTGCGAGGTCTTGCCAGCCGAATCCCATGAGCGGCTCTCCTTCAGATTCCGAGCCAGCTTCCGACCTGATAGGTGACAAGCGCTCCGACGTATGCCAGCACCGTCATGTAGCCGAACGTGAAGGCCGGCCAGGTCCAGGTTCCGGTCTCGCGGCCGATGACGGCCAGGGTCGAGACGCACTGGGCACAAAGGGCGAAAAAGACCATGATCGACAGGGCGACGGGGATGTTGAACAGCGGGCGGCCCGAGTCGGGCCAGGTGGCCGACTGGAGCGCTGCGCCCAGCCGTTGAGAACCTTCCGGCTCGTCCACCTCCTTGCCGACGTCGAAGATGACCCCCAGCGTCGCGACCACGACTTCGCGCGCGGGGAACGAGGCGATGACGCCGCTGCCGATCCGCCAGTCCCAGCCCAGCGGCTTGACCGCCGGCTCGATCAATCGGCCCACGCGGCCCAGCAGGCTCTGCCGCTTCTGCGCTCCCTCCATGCGGTTGGCAACGCCGGCCAGGCCGGTGCTCGCGGCCTGTTCCCTGGCCGCGTCGCCCGCGGCCCGGGCGTCGTCCCGCTCGTGCCCCAGCCGGTCGCGCGCGGCTGTCAGTGGCGCGAGCTCGCCGGGCGCGATCCGCGGGTAATAGAGCGCACCCCACATCACGATCGAGACGGCGAAGATGATCGTGCCCGCGTTGTGCAGGAAATCCCAGCCGCGGTCGAACATCCGGTGCAGAACCACGCGTGGCGACGGCCACTTGTAAGCGGGCATCTCCATCAGAAACGGCGGCGCCGCGCCGCGCAGCAAGGTCCGCTTGAGCAGCAGCGCCACCGCGGCCCCGATCACGATTCCCAGGGCGTACATGGAGAAGAGGACCAGACCCTGGAGCCCGATCAGCCCCCCCACAAACTGCCGTTCGGGGATGAACGCCGCGATCATCAAGGTGTAAACCGGCAGACGGGCGCTACAGCTCATGAGCGGGGCGATCAAGATCGTCGTCAAGCGGTCGCGCCGGTTCTCGATGACCCGCGTGGCCATCACCGCCGGGATCGCACAGGCAAATGACGATAGCAGGGGTATGAACGACTTCCCGCTCAGCCCGACCCGGACCATCAGCCGGTCCATCAGGTAGGCGGCCCGCGCCAGGTAGCCGCACTCCTCCAGGCTGGTCAGGATCAGGAAGAGAATGAAGATCTGGGGCAGAAAGATCACCACCGCGCCGATCCCGCCGAGAATCCCATCCACCAGGAGGCTGCGCAGGGGACCGTCCGGCAGGCTCGCCTCGACGTGGCCGGACAGCCACGAGATAGCCGCTTGGATTCCGTCCATGGGCAGCTTCGCCCAGGCGAACACGGCGCTGAACATAAGCAGCATCACGACGGCGAGGATCACCATTCCCCAGAACTTGTGCGTCAGGACCGCATCCAGCCGGTCGCCCCAGGTATTGACGGGCTCGACCGGATGTTCCACCACGCCCTCGACCACGCGAGCAACCCAGCCGTACCGCGCCATCGTCTCGACAGCCGGAACCGGGCAGCCGGCCTGGCCCAGCCGGTCTCGCGCTGCGCTCAGCTCCGCCCGGATTGCGGCCTGGTCGCCGTTGCTGGGAATTCGTTCCTCGATGTAACCCCCCGTGTCGAGCAAGAGCCGTTCGACCAGGTAGCGGGGCAAGCGACTCTGCGCCGCGGGCGCATCACCTTTGGCCAGGAATGACTCCAGCCGGTCGACCTCGTCGCGAAAGGCTGGCGGAAATGGGCTCTCCGGAATCGCGCCAGGTTGCTGGCCCGCCGCGGCCAGGGCGTCTTTCAGGTCCCCGAGGCCCAGGCCGCGGTGCGCCTGGATCGGCACCACGGGAATGCCAAGCTGCCGGCTCAGCCGCTGGGTGTCGATCTGCAATCCATGGTCCTGGGCCACATCGACCATCGAGAGCGCGATCACCAGCGGCCGGCCCAGCTCGAGAACCTGGCTGACAAGGTAGAGGTTTCGTTCCAGGTTGTTCGCCGCGACCACGCAGAGCACGACGTCGGGCGCCGGAACATCCGCCAGCCGGCCCAGCAAGACATCGACCGCGACCATCTCGTCGGGCGACCGGGGCGCCAGGCTGTAGGTTCCGGGCAGATCGACAAGGATCCACCGCCGGCCGGCGTGGACCAACTCGCCGAGCGTTTTTTCCACCGTCACGCCCGGATAATTGCCGACCCGCTGTTGAACGCCGCAGAGCGCACCGAACAACGTCGATTTGCCCGTGTTCGGGTTGCCGATCAGGGCAAAAGTCCAGGTGCTACGATCGGTGGCGGGCGGCATCATGGAACCGGAGGGAATATACGGGTCGGCGTGCCGCTCATCTTGACTGATTGAGTCAGTCAAGACGCCAGGGCACTCACGCGGACCATCACGTGCGCGCAGTCATCCATGCGAAATCCGAGCCGCTGACCCTGAAGGCGGATGATGCATGGGCTTCCTGGCCGGATCATCTGGATCGGAGCTCCATCGTAGAGCCCCATCTCCCGCAGGCGATGGACCATATCGCACGTGCCCAGGACTTCTCCGACGCACCCCCCCTCTCCTGCGCGGAGCCGACAAAGGGGAATGAGATCGACCTGAGTTTCCTTCGCTCTTGCCTGACCCGATGCCTTCATGCGTGGGCCTCGCACATTTCAGAGGGTCCGTGACTCTTGGGGCAGCGCTACCATCAACATTCTATCGGCCTGAGATTCGGTTGGACGTTAATTGAGACTGAATCTCAATAGCAATTATAGAACACGCCGGGGAGATGATCAATCACTTTTCCGGAAGATTCGCGCTCGGCGAGCGCTGCACGCGAGTTTGCCTTGCACATCCTGTCGAATTCTCTCGGCGTGGCATTGCGACATCAGCGCCTGACATTTGGTGGCATTTGTGCCGCAGTAGTGCCGCAGTAGCGGAACACGACCGCGAAACGACCGAGAGTGGCCAACGTGCTTCGCAGCAATAATCCACCCGCCTCACGATCCCGTGCGACCATCCCCTGTCCCGGCGCATAAGCGCCTTCTGCTCTCGTTCAATCCTCGACCCACGACAAGGTCAAGCTCAAGTCGCCCCACGCCACCGGGACCGTCATCTTGTGCTTTGACATATCATCGGGCCGGTGCCGGGCCACGAACGCCGGGATCGCACGCAGGCACCCTTCCATCAGTACCAGTTCCCACGCCAGCGGGGGGCGCATACTCAGGCCCCGCTCTTTGCGAAAGATCGACGGGTACGCCTCCGGTCCTGCCACCTCCCAGCCGAGTCTCCTGCTGGCGTCCAGGTCGGCGACGGGGACACCCGTCTCGTCATCGAACGTCACCGTCAACGCCACCGTCTCTCGTGAGTTCTCCTCGTCCGACATCTCACCCGCCCACAGCTTCTCCAGCGTCTTCAAGTCGTCGTAGAGGGCCACACCGAACGTCAGCCCCGACTGCCCCATCACCACGGCGTACCACGGGCCACTCTCGAACCGGTCGCACTCGACTTTGATCGCCGTCTCGTACCCCAGCTTCCGCCAGGGGGCTCTCCGGTAGAACCCAGCCGCCGCTCGGTAGAACCCGGCCGCCTGCTCGGGCCTGATCCCCGGCATCTCCAAGAGGCTGGGAGGGGCGTCACCGGCGATGTGCCGGGCCATATCCCTGAACACAACGTCCAACTGGTCCAGTTCCTCGGTCGGCACGACGGCGATCCCGATTTCGTCGAGGTGAGGCTTCAGTTCGTCCCACCGCTCGTCGGGACGCACCTGCAACTCGGTGGGGCGATGTGGTTCGCCCGCCGCTGGCTTCCTCACGGCCTTGGCGAGAACATCCCACAGCAGGTCGGAGGACGGCGGCTCCCAGGCGATCTCATGGGCCAGGACCAGGTCATCGCTCCGGCTGGTGATCAGCACGACCCAGGGCCGTGCGGGTTCGCCTCCGATCGTGATCCAGTGGGGCGTCGGGCGGAAATCCGCCTGCCAGACATCAAAGACTTGCGAGAGATGTTGCAGCTCTTCCTTGACCGGAGGGGTGGGGCCTTGTGAATCGGGGGTTGGGTCCTTCGACCTTTTCGTTCCTTGTTCCGTCGCTTTCAGCCAGGCGGTCGCTCCCGGTGTCTCCTTCCATCCGCTCAGGGCGCTGACCACGTAGAGGATCGCCTCGTTCCGATCGCCTGGGCTGTAATAACCGGGTCGCTCCAGCGGTAAGGGCTCCTGGCTCAACAGGTAGGCCGGAACGTGCTTGTTCGCCTCCTTCGCCAATTTGAGCAGCTTCCGGGTCTCGGTCGTGTCCCCGTTCTGCCGGAAGGCCACCAAGGCCTTCGTGTAAACCCAGGTTGCCGAATCCTCATCGTATTGCTTCAGAAGCCGGACCAGTTCCTCGTACGAGCCCTCGGCCAGCAGCCACCCGGCCAGGGTGTATCGTACCCCCTGGTTGTCGTTGGGATTGAGACGCAGCATGTCCTGGAGATGACCGATCGCTTCGTGCCGCCGCCCCGCCGTCCAGAGGAGGCTCGCCAGTCCCTCACGGGCACGCATGTAGGGGCGGGTCTCGATCAGGCCCCAGAAGTGCCCCACGTTCTCCTGAAACGCTTCCGGCCCCAGCGCCCGCTCGCCAGCGGCGACCCCCTTCTCGAAAAGTTCCAGGGCTTCCTTGCGGCGTTTGGTTTGCTCGGCCAGCAGCACGTAGGCATCGGCGCAGTCGGGGGAGAGTTCGAGGGCCTTCTTGGCGAGTTCGACCCGCTCGATGGGGTCGTGCGAGTCGAACGCCTTGTACATGAGGTCCTGCGCCTTGCTCAACGGTGTCTCTTCACGGGAGCCGACCAGCCCACCCAAGAGACCCCGCATGACCCCTTCCATGGCACGCCGGTCGGGGAGTTCGTGAACCGGTTCCTCCATCGGGATCGGTTCGGTTGGTCGCTTCAGGATTCGTTTGGGAAGTTTGCGTTTTTTCTTCGCCATCGCTCAGCACCCCTGGCAGGTTTTCGTTGTGGCATGGGCTTGGTGTCCATAATAGTCGGGGCAACAGAGGTTCTGAACGGGGCTGTGATGGAAGTGCGCCGGAAAAGCCGCCGGTCAGCAGCAGCAATCATGCGATCGCCAGGCCACCCCAGCGGCCCATGTCGAGGCGCACTCCTCGTCGGCTCGTCGATCGAGATCGACGTTGCGACCTACGCAGAGACCAAGGCGGATTCCTCGGCGTCCGGCGGAGAGGGCGACGGTGGCATATCCCGGGTTGAGCGAACCGGTCCCGGTCCGATACGCTGGGGGACAACCAACCATCCGGTCCGTCCCGTCCGTACAGGCGAAGGAACCAAGAAGCGATGTCAAAACTCCCGTTTCGCCCCGAGGGCCACGAAGGCTCGGTGGAGCAGTACCTCCCCAAGGTTCAGAACGCGATCGTGAAGGCGCTCACCCAGGCGCAGAAGGGCTTGTCCCACGACACGCTGAGACTCGACAGACCGAACCTCAAGACATTGGCGGGGGTTCTGGTCGAGTTCGTCGAGGACCTCCATTGCGAAATCGGCATCTGGCGAAGTCTGGAACGATACAACACGGAGTTCTTCGGGACACTCTTGCCTTTCCTATTCGAGCCCAGGACCGTGTTTCCCCTGGATGCGATTTCCCCAACCCGCCTCCAGCACTTTCTCTGGATCCTGTATCCGCAGTTGATTCCCGATCTGCTCCTTCGCCCAGACCACACCGATCTGGTTCGTCTGGCGCAAGTCGCCGCCGAAGTCTTACAGGGGCAGTTCGCCAATCTCCCCAAGGACTCGGGCGTCAAGCACTTCCTGGGGACTCCCCACAAGCACGGCTGGGAAGTGAAGCGAAAGCTGGTCTGGCTCGGCACCGGATCGTATCTCTTCCGCATTTTCTGCCAGCGGTACATTGAAGAGCAGAACGCTAAGTTTTCAGACATCGGGGTCATCGACGACTTCCTCTGCCAGCAATGCACCGAATGGGCGGGGCTTGGGGCGCTTGAGGTCCTCGCCAGCGTGCTGGACCTTTCTCCGGAGCGGCGCGCCGACCTGCTCTCGTGGTCCGAGCGACACAACGCCGTGTTCAAGGTGCTATCGGGCAACAAGGAGAAGATCGAGGTCTTGAACCTGATCAACGATGTGAAGTACCGCGTCCGCTTGAACCTGGGGCGGAACCCGTTCGCCCGTGGTGAGTTCGTCTACGGCAGCCTGGTCCCCTGGGACGGGGAATGGTACTGGTCCGGAATGCAGAAGATGTTCCATCGGTTGGACGCCGCTGCGATCGAGCTGGCGAAGCAGCATTATCGCAAGCTGCCCACGATCTATTACCGCTATTCCCCGGAGGACCTGAAGCAGGCGCGGGAGATGGTCCGCCAGCAATACGAGGAATTCGTGGCGAGCCGCGGCAAGGACTGGGTTGTCTACCCCGACGGTCTGATGATGGCTGCCGACTGGCAGAAATCCGCCAAGGCGAAGTTCGCTGCGCTCCCAGAGGACAAGCGGAAGCGGCTGGTGGAGAAGCATGGGTTGAAGGCAGCTTCACCCGAGATGAACATCCCGCGCGACATGTTGGAGTCGAAGAACGGAATCGGGGTGTATTTCAACCCCAACGAGGGGATGGAGATCATGCCGGACTTCAACGACGTCCTCTCGGGGCTGAAGAAGAAGGGCAAAGGACTGACGGGGGGCGAGGAAGTGGCGATACGGGGATGGGTGACGAGCCAATCGCTCAGTCCAGGTTTCGTCCGCCGCCTGGCAGAGGAACACGGCAGCGAGTCGATCGCAGCCGCCTTTCTGCTGGAAAAGCAGAAGGAGGACTACGTGCTGGCGTATCTGCTGCGGCGGTACAAGGGGCGGTTCTACCGACCGAGGTATCCGACCCTCACGATCGTGAAGTGAGGGAAGGGCCATCATCGGAGATGCGCTCTTCGAGCGGCGGCATCAGATCGGCTGGGGCGGGAGCAGGTGGACCGGCTCGCTCGCCAAGATCTGGCGGGCCAGGAAATCCACATACCCGGCCCGTTCGTACCCGAGGCGCAACGCCTCCTCATACGACGGGCGGATGCCGAGGATCTGCTCTCCGTGAATGACGACCCACTGCCCCTCATACCGCAGCAGTTCTCGCTTGCTGGCCTGATAGGTGGCCCATTCGAGGCCGAGGGGCGTTTCGGCAGACGATGAAGCGCCCGTTCCCTCATTCGAGTCGCGCACTGCGGCCCCTTGTCCACGCAGGAGGGAGGTCAGCCATTCCAGGAATGTCCGCTTTCCAGCCATGCGATCAGCCCCCGAGGCTTTCGGGGTCGTAATCCTCTCAGGCGTCCTTGGCATGTAAGTGCGAGAGGCTGCGAGAGACCGAATTCGGTCCAGAGAATCCCTCAATCAGGCTCCATACATCCCCTTGATTCGCCAACCTCCCAGCCCCCCATGACTTCAATTTGCGATTCGGCAACGATAAAATACTGTTTTGGGAAGACTTGGAGGATCGCATGTCAGTGCAGATCAGCCCGACACTGGAGGCCAATCAGCCTCTGGCCGACCGAGTTCGGCGGGCCAATCGAGTCGTGGAACCGTTGCTTCGCCAGCACTCCCAGACGGCCTCGGGCCTTTGGGACTTAACGCGTGACGAGCATAATCGTGATCTGCTGAACCTCGCCATCTCAGATCCTTGGGGCGCCGCTTCTGCGAGTTTTGCTCCCCAGGAACTTGAGAATGATCAGATACTCCACGGACGTGTCTACCACCTGATCGGTGAGGTGATCAATCCCACTCGGCGAGGGCCCGAGAGAGAACGTATCGACATTCGCGATGCTTTTGTCTCGACTCAGCAACTCGAACAGTTTCGAATGCAGTTGGGTCAACTCCCCGATCTCCCAGGTTCCGGGCTCCAACTTCATAATCAAGTTCGATTCGTACCAAATCGTCCCGACCTGTTCTTGCTGACCGACTTCGCCGTCGAGGTAGATCGGAACCGCGCCGATGAGGTGCGGAGAGTGATTCAAGACAGTGGTTTTCTGCTGCGCGAGGACGTTCCACTCCTCGGTCAACCTGACGTCAGACAGGCAGTCAAAGGGCTTGTTGAACAGCACCGCAATGAAGGGCAGGCCGTACCTTCATTTGCGGTCTGCTTCCGCGTCTATGAGCGTGAAATCATCCACCTGCTCGAGGTTGCCGACGATGTGGAAGAAATGGGGGATGGCTCTCTTGAAGGTGTGGGATTCAATGCTGGTAGATCAGTTCCCGGGGCCCGTACACTCGTCATTTATCTGACGCATCCGAACGACCTGCGACTCGCCTTCGTGCGTCAACCAGATCATGTCTTCTTTCGCGATCTGCGGAACCGCCGATGTGACTTTATCTATCCCGACGATGGTGGACAAGCCTTCGAGGAGGCCTTCCCCGATTTGTCGAGGTGAAGTGTGCAGTGGCAAGATCACAGAACGCTAGCCGAAGGACTCCGTGACCAAGGGTTGGTCGACTGCCTCGTCGCCTGGAATTGTCTTAAGAACAATGATGAATTTGTTCTTTTCGATCGTCGCATGAATTTAGCCCATGTAGTCGCCGCGAAAGCTCAGCAAGCTATTGAAAAAGTTACTAAAGGCTGGCTCCTCTGGCTGTCATCGTCCTTCGATCCAACTAAGGGCCACACCCCATTTACCCGTGAGCTTGAATCTCAGGTAGAGCGCAGAGAATTCAAGAGGCTGATCTTCTCCTTGAATAGGCTGAACCGCAAGGTCATCAGCGATATCAAATGGCTTGAAGGTTTGGCCCCGCACCCGCCTTTTGTGCCGGCGGACCAAGCGGGTGCTGCACAGCCTCTGACGATCATTGCCGAGAACACTGAGTATCCATTCTGGCTACCGGCACGCGACCAATTGGTCGCCTCTGCCGAAGGGTTGTTCATGCGTGTTCACGGCTCCCGTGCCATCAAAGCGGCTCGCACCTTTCTTGAAGCAATGGCTCAAACTGATCCACCCACATTTACCAAGCCGATTCGTCAGTTTCTTGAAGAACATCGCATTTCAACTGAGTTCCGTTCATAAATTCTACTGCCAACGCACGCTGATCTTTTCTCGCGGATCGCCCCGGTTGCTTGCGACGAGGGCGACCCTTTCCGCTCGGGGCTCAGGACCTTGGAAACCGGCAGCATGACCCGCCATCGGCAAGGCCATGGCATCGCCCTGGACGCAGTAGTGTTCCGCCCACGGTCAAGTGAATCGTGGCGGCGCGGGGCGGCTTGAAGTAAACTCTTCTTCACGCCGTTGCCGTGTGGCTTCGGGAACTGCGAACTCCGTTCTCTTGAGAGGGGAGAAGCTCGTGGCCAATCAAATCGTCTGGGTTGATATTCCGGTGCTGGATCTGGACCGGGCGGTCCTTTTCTACTCCGCCGTCCTGGGGGCTGAGGTTCAGAAGCAAGAGTCTCCGAGGATGACGATCGCGCTCTTGCCCGACGCTGACAGCGGCGTCAGCGGCTGCCTCTTCACGAAGGACGACGAGAAACCGTCCGACCGCGGCATGCTCGTCTATCTGAACGCTCAGGGCCGTCTTGACGAGGCCATTGCCGCAGTCGAGTCGAGCGGCGGCAAGGTGCTCAAGCCCAAGCACCAGATCGGCCCGTACGGCTTCCGGGCCGTGGTCCTCGACAGCGAGGGCAACCGCGTGGCGCTGCATTCGAGGTGAGGGAGCCGCTCCTCGCCTTCGTTCCACATCCTGGGACTGGAGAGATGAAGACTGCCGCGCCTCGACTCCTGCCGGCTCTGATCGTTGTGATGGTCGGATTTGGACCGGCAGCTTCCGCCGAGTCCGCCAGGCACTTCGAAGGGCCGTACCACGTCACGATCACGCCGTTAGAGCGAGTTCGCGCGACGGTAACATCAACTTTTCGATTTTCCGGGCTGGACGCTCAAGAGTGGTGGGCAGCGTTTCCCTGGCCGCCTGAATTCGAGGGCCAGCCCAGCGCCCGGGTCCAGGTTCGCATCGCCGAGGCGCCTCATTGATGAGGCTCCCGTGTTTCGGGTCGAGCGGAAGAGGCTGGCGGGGTCGTTTTCTGCTGGGCGGGACCAGGATAGCTGGCTCAGGATGAGAGATCCCGGTCGGGGTGTGGAAGAGGAGATTCTGCGGGGATGGAAACTTCTCGTTCAAACCTGATTGGACCGGCCCCCACCCGCCCGGTCAAGGATTAAGTGGACTCGACGGTCAAGAACTGAAGCAGTGGCGTCCAGGATTGCAGTTCCCACGATCGAACCTCGACCATACTATAAGGAACGAGGAGATCTAACCCATGGCAACCGTCAGCGTGGCCGATGACATCCTGCGGGACTGTGCCCGCGCCCTGCGTCCGGTAGCCGACTACCAGCTCGAACCAGCCCTCGACCGACGCCTGCGCGACCTGGGTGAGCGAAAAGAGTTTCTCTCGCCCGAAGAGCACGCCGAGTTGATCGATCTCGTCGCGTTCTCCCGAAGGCGGTCGATCGAGAAGCTCGGTGCCCGCCTCGCTTTGCGACGGCTTAACGAGATAGCCCCCGAGGTGGTGTCCGGGCCGTGAGCGATATTTCAGAGGCTGTCCGATCTCTCGTGACAGCCCGCGCGAAAGGCGGTTGCGAATATTGCCTCTTGCCGGCCGAGGGACAGGCGGGACGCTTCCCGGTAGACCACATCCTGCCGCGAACAGCGGGCGGCTCGACGGAGCTGGGGAACCTCGCACTGGCCTGCCCTCACTGTAACGCCCACAAGTGGAGTCACACCCAGGGCCTCGACGACGAAACGGGAACCGTCGTCCCGCTGTTTCACCCTCGACGGCACCTATGGGCGGACCACTTTGCCTGGGCCGACGACCCAGCTTTCCATATCCTCGGTTTGGATCCGATCGGCCGTGTGACCGTCGCTCGCCTCCAGATGAATCACCCTGACCTGATCGTCGCCCGGCGCCTCCTGGCTGCGCTCAAAATGTTCCCACCGGCTGCGGATCCAACCTGACTCGCGGCGAAGCCAAAGCGGCTCCTGGTCAGATCAGTATCTGGCAGCCCAGGGCTATTACGGTTGATTGTCTCAGCATGATGCCGATTACCGGCTTTCGCACGTTCGGCAGGATGGGCCCTGACCCTTTGGCAGGATGCCCCGAGGCTCAAACCGCTTCAGATCTGCGAGTACTCCGCATGGCTTGGGTAGAAGCCGAGAACACTTCGACCTTTGATCAGAACGAATTGACCCTCGCGATCGGCCCACCCAGGCACGTGAGTCTCGTACGTCCTTACTTCCTGCGCCAACGGAGGGTTTCTGGTGGTTGCCTCGGCCTCTTTATTCTTCTCTTGCTAAGAGCGGCTATTGGCCGTCATCGGCTACCTCCGTTCAGGGATTCGATTCCGTCCGGCCAGTTACGGATATCGTGAACCGAGGGGACAAGCGTGCAGAGGCTGGAATTGCTGGCTGCTTATCATGGCAGCCCCAACGCCGCCTTGAGGCACTGGTTCACCTTCTGCATTGCCTGCGCGGACAGCGAGCCGATCACGTCCAGAACCAGCGACTGATCGAGCGTTGCCAGCGTGTCGCATTGCAGGTACGAATCGAA
Source organism: Isosphaeraceae bacterium (assembly GCA_049516015.1). Taxonomy (GTDB): domain Bacteria; phylum Planctomycetota; class Planctomycetia; order Isosphaerales; family Isosphaeraceae; genus Aquisphaera. Next base: position 12,782 of record JBEKTN010000028.1, read on the forward strand.
CCGCAATCCTGAGCCAGGCTCGTCAGTGACTTCGATCAGAATCTCCGTGTCTGGCCTGCCGCTCGACATCGACGTGATGATCGCCAGAATCGCGTCGTCGCGGATCGGGTTCAGTGTGTCCGACTGTACAACGAGCGACGGACGGACCTTGCTTCCGGTCCGGTCGCTGGAGGGGAAATCGATGATCACCACGTCTCCGCGTTTCATGGCTTGCGACGAGGATCAAGATCGTTGTACACGTCCATCCGAGGGTCGTCCCAGCCCACTCTTTTACCGATGTGGGCGATCATCGCTTTCTGCTCTTCGATGGACAGCGGGCCCGTCTCCAGCAGCGACCGCAGGCGTTCGTATGCCGCCGCCTTGACCACCACATAGGCGCCGTCGTCGATGGCGAGGTGACCGTTCGACTCGATTGCTTGTCGCTGCTCTGGGGATAGAGTATTCATGAATGCCTCCGGTGCGGGATTGTACCGCGCCGCCCGAGGCGGGAAAACCCAACTGCGGTCATGCCGGTCCAGCGCTCGTTACGACCGGTGAGAAAAGCACGCAAGGCTGATACAATCGAGCCTGCACATGGCAGGAAACATCCAGCGACATTTTTCGGATGGCCGCATGCGAAAGATCACGCTCAAGCACTCGTTGCCGGCACGGCTGGAGAAGCATTTCAGCGAGGATCTGAACGACTCGCAGCGTAAAGCGGTCATGGCGCCTGACGGGTATAACCTGATCCTGGCCGGGCCGGGGTCGGGAAAGACACGGGTCATCACCTACCGGGTCGCGTACCTGATCGCCCGCGGTGTCCCGGCCGATTCGATCTTGCTGGCCACGTTCACCCGCCGCGCGGCGCGGGAGATGGTGCATAGGCTGGAGAGCCTCATAGGCAACGATGCCGGCAAGGTCTGGGCCGGGACGTTTCACCACGTTGGCAACCGGCTGCTCCGCCGGCCGGCCAGGCTCCTCGGCTATCAGCCCAACTTCACGATACTGGACAGCGAGGACCAGCTCGACCTCATCAGGCTGGCCATGGAGGACGCCGGCTTCGCCGCCAAGGACAAGCTTGCGCCCAAGCCCGCCGAGGTCGAGCACCTGATCAGCTTCGCTCTCAATACCAGGCAGTCCCGCGCCGATGTCGCCGCCGTCCAGTCACCTGGGCTCGTCGAGTGGCTGCCCAGGATCGAGAACGTCGCCGCCGCCTACTCAAGGCGCAAGCTGGCGGCCAATTGCATGGATTATGACGACCTCCTGACCCAGTGGCTGCGGCTCTTGCGTGAGTTTCCCGAGCAGCTCGAGCACCTGGCGGGCATGTTCCGGCACATCTTGATTGACGAGATGCAGGACACCAACGCGCTTCAGGTCGAGATCGTCGAGACCATCGCCGCGAGCGGAGCAGGGAATCTGACGGCCGTGGGGGATGACGCCCAGTCGATTTACCGCTTCCGGGGCGCGAACTACGACAATATTCTCAAGTTCCCCGAGCGGCATCCCGGGTCGCGCAGCTTTCAGCTCGACGTCAACTACCGGTCCACGCCCCAGATCGTCGCCTTCACGGCGGCGTCGATCCGGCACAACCGCTCGGGGTTTCCCAAGGAACTGGTCTCGGCCCGGGGAGACGGGCTTTGCCCCGTGGTTGCCGCCACGGCCGACGTTTACGAGGAGGCCGATCTGGTCTGCCAGCAGATCCTCGATGCCAGGGACAAAGACGTTCCGCTCGGCCAGATGGCGATCCTCTACCGCAACCACTACGACAGCGTGGTGCTCCAGGGCGAGCTGGTCACGCGCGGCATTCCCTACACGGTGCGCAGCGGCCTGCGGTTCTTTGAGCAGGCCCACATCAAGGATGTGCTGGCTTACCTGCGGATTGTGCAGAACCCTCGGGACGAGGCATCATGGCGGCGCATCCTGCTGCTCTTGCCCGGCATCGGCCCGGCCAAGGCGGCGGCCGTTTATCAGAAACTTGGCCAGTCGGCCGATGCCCTGGCCACGCTCGCGGCGGCTGACACCATGGCCGCTGTCCCGCCCAGGAGCAAGGGGTTCTTCGCGGCGTTCGTGAATGACCTGAGGCAGATCCACGCGACCGACCCGGAACATCATCCGGCGGCGGCGATCCAGGCGGTGCTCAAGGGAGGGTATCCGGCGACGCTCCGCCAGAAGTATGACCGCGCGGACAACCGGGTCTCCGACCTGGAGCAGTTTGCCGTGCTGGCCGCCAGGTACGACAGCCTCGAGCGGCTGCTGGCCGAGCTCTTGCTGGCCGGCGACGTGTACGGCATGGATACCATCGCGGCCACCGACCCCGGGGACGTGCTGGTCCTGAGCACGGTCCACCAGGCCAAGGGACTGGAATGGTCGCATGTCTTCGTGATCCGGCTGATCGAGGACAGCTTTCCCCATCGCCGCGCCATCGATGAGCCGGGAGGCGAGGAAGAGGAACGGCGTATCTTTTACGTCGCGGTCAGCCGGGCCATGAACGAGCTGACCCTGACCTATCCCTCGACGATCACTCGCGGGGGTTATGGTCCGCTCGTTTTCACCACTCCCAGCAGGTTCCTCGCCGAGCTCGATGAAGGCCTCTTCGAGCGCGCCGAGCTGGAGCATGAGTTTGATCTCCTCGACGATGTCGAGGATGATGAGGACCCGGACCGCCCCGCCAGCGGCCCTTCAGCCTGGCCGCGTTTGCATGAGCCGCATCCGTGAGCGACAAATCCCTCGATTTCGAGGGCACCTACACGGCGACCTTCTCAGGGAACAAGGACCCGACTCCCAGGTACGACTACAACCAGGTGATGTATCAGCTCGACCTGAGCGATCAGCGGCTCGCCCTCCCCGTGCCGATTTACGCGGTCCAGGAGAATGTCTCGTCGGTCCGGCTGGTGGCTGGATCGAGCTTGGCCGGGGACGCACGGTCGCGGGAGATCGCGTTCTTTGCCCCCGATCGTCCCGGACTGGCAGCGGTTCCGATCGTTGAGCACAGGGACGAAAACACCGGAGCGTGGCTCTTGACGTCAAAGTCGACTGGTGGTGGCGCCGGGTCGACGGTAGAAAATGGGCAGTCTCCGCTTCTGTATGTCATTCCCGCCGATGCCGGGAAACCGCGGTCCGGGACCGTTCCGCTCTTCGCATTCCGACAGCAGGCTGGACCGGGAGTGTACTACTCGCCGATCGCGGATCCCAGAGCGGGCTTGCAACGGAGTGACAGACCAGTTGGCCTGGTCTGGAGAAACCCGAGCCGTCTCATAATCTGGTAGCCGAACGGATTCAGAAACCAATGACGATGGATGGGTCCGGCTCCGATAACCCTGCTCCTCGGCCCGTGGGTCATGAGGCAGCCCACGAGCTGGATGGTGAAAGTGAGGCCGTCGAGATTTCGGCGGGGGCGGACGGTATCTCCCTGGAAGAGCTGGTAGCCCAGCTCGAGCACGACCCCGGGGAATGCCGGCGGGCCTGCGAGGGCCTCGAATCGGTCGACGTCGAGACCCGGATCAGCATCATCCAAGGGTTGGCCGGGATCTCGACAGGGACCGGAGTCATTCGCTTGCTAGAACTTCTGGCAGCCTCGGAGAGCGCCGAGACCCGGGAAGCCGCGCTGGCGGGCCTGAAAAATCTCGACGGCGGGGAAGACAGGGTTCTCAGGGATTCCAGCGTGGAGGCCGAGCGATGGGATGATCCAGGCGCCGGGCACGCTCAGGGCGTGCTCGAACTCGTGCTCGATTCGTCGCGGGAGATCGTGCTGGTCGGGGACCCTGATCGACCTCGCCTGGTGAATTGCCTGGTCACGGCCGTCGATGGCATGGGCCGGGGGTCGGTGGCGATCTCCGCGACCCGGCAAACCGAGCGTTGCACGGCCATGTTCCTCTGCGATGTCGAACGCGGGATCACCGACGCGATCGGCCAGATCGAGGCGGAGTCTCAGGGTGCCGGTGCCCTGCTTGAAGTCGCGAAAGCACGGGCGGGCGGCCTGGGCATCGAGGGCATTCCGGAGCTCGCGCTCCGGCTGCTTGCCGGCAGCCTGTCGCTGAGCGGTCCGGCGACTGCGCGGCCGGTCATGGAGTGGCTGGAACGGACGCTCGGCCGGGGGTTCGAGCCTCGGCCATTGCCGGCCCCTACCGCCGAGTGGAGCCTGGAACCGGCCGGATGTTCGGATCTGCGCCTCCGCGCCGACCAAGTTCTCCGGGCGTGTCCGACGTGGCTGGACCGATCGCCGCTGACCTTCGAGCTGGCCGAGGAAGTCAGCTTGCGGGAAGGTCCCGTGGCCGTCGACCCGCGCCGCGATTCAGGCGCGTTCCGGTTCCTCTTCGAGCACCGGATCATCCACCGGCTGGAGCTCTATCGCCGGATGCTGCTCTGGATGCACTGGTTCTGGCGCTGTGCCGGGGAGCCCGAGCTCGCCGGGTCTGCGCGAATCCTGGCGTCGCAGCTCTCGGACGAGCAGTTTGCCGTGCCGTCTCATCCCTTCACGGTGGCGCTCACGGCCCGCAGCCTGGACGCAGCTCGCGAGCGACTGGGAACCGAGGATGATCCCAGACCGGCCCGCAAGGTGACCTGATCGGTCGGAGTCTGGCAACCCGAGCTGATGACATCACGGTCATCGAGAACCGGACCGGGGCCGACATCCCGTGCAGGGGCAGGCGGCCGCCGGCCCGATTCAGGCTGATCTGCTTTCGATCAACCTCACTTCTTGGTTGGCTTGGCCGCCGGTTTGGCTTCGGCGGCGGGCTTGGCCTCCGGAGCCTTGGAGCCCTTGGTGCTCTTCTTCTCGTCGGCCTTTTTCTTCTTGGCGGTATCTCGTGCGTCACCCATGATTCGTCACTCCTTCTAGAGTCGGTTCGGGAAGTGTCCAGATGGAAATGAGCTGTCGTCATCTCCAACCAGGATAACGACGTATTTTAGAATGACGTTTTGAGTCTTCGACATCAAGACTAATTCGTGAGGAAAATCGATGTTGTGTAGCGTTTTCATACACTGAAGTCAGGGTCCCTAAACTTTAGCGGTTGTGCCGCCCGGTTCGAGGCATCGAATCGGGCGGGGCGACGGTGGTCGCGGACACCGCGACGGTCACTGCCAAAATGAAAAGAGCCCCGGCAGCGGTGGGGCCGATGCCGGGGCGGAATCGCGGGATGGTCCGTCTCGGAAAAGTCGAGGCGACCGGGCTCAGAACGGCTCGTAGCAGGTCCGTTCCGGGTTGCGGCACTCGGGGCCGGCGACCATCTCGTCGTCCGGGCCGTACTCTTTCATGGTCTTCAGACACCAGTAAATGGTGTTGTCATAGTCCTCGTGCGCTTCCCGGCCCTGGCCGTCGCTGTAGACGTACATCCCTTTATTGCGCAGGTGGCGGCAACGGGACGCCGCGGGTGGGGTTACGGGCGGATTGTTCGATTCGGGGTTGATCATGGCGTCAATACTCCCAGTAGCGCTTGCCTACCGCGGCCAGCAGGGCCCGCTTGACCGCCGTCTTGGTCAGGCTGACCTTGTAGGCGTTCATCGACAGGGGCATGGCCCCCTCGGTGGCGTCCTCGCCGGCGACCGCGGCGGTCTCCAGGGTGACCGGCTTGCCCGTGATTGACTTCTCGGCGGCGCTGCTTCTCCAGGGGACCGGGGCCACGCCGTAAATCACGATCCGGGATGCCGAGACCTTGTCTCCGTCCAGGGTCAGGTTGACCGAGGCCAGCACGAGCGGCCAGTCGTGCGCCTGTTTCTGCCTTATCTCGTAGGAGGCGTTCTTGCCCCTGGCGGGGGGAATCATGACTTTGGTCAGCAGCTCGCCGGGAGCGACGGACAGCTCGCTGTCCTTGTCGGTCTTGGGAACCAGGTAAAGGTCTTCGACCGGGACGGTTCGCTCGCCCTTGGGGCCTTTGACGGTCGCCGTGGCGCCCAGGGCGATGAGCGGGACGGCCAGGCTGGAGGGGTTGACGTAGAGCGCATCGCCAGCGGTCATGAAGATGGCGTGATAGCGATTGTCACCGCCGCGGACCAGGCTCTTGCCGTCCTTCATTGCCAGCAGACCGTTGCCGGCGCGGAAGTACCAGCACCGAGGGCGCTGGAGCAGGTTACCCCCCAGGGTTGCCATGTTGCGGATCTGGGGGGTGCCCACCTCGGTGGTTGATTGCCAGAGCGCGGGGTAGGCCTCGCGGATGGCCTTGTGCTCGACGATGGCGGCAAGCAGGGTGCCCGCGCCGATGGTCAGCCCGGAGCCGGCGTCGCCGGAGATCCCGGAACTGGCCTTGATATCCTTGAGGTAGACCACCCGCTGGGGCGAGGTGACCTGATCCTTGATCCGGCCGAGCAGGTCGGTTCCACCGGAGAGGGCCACGGTGTTCTGGCCGTCCAGCAGCTTGACCGCGTCCTCGACGCTCGTGGGGGCGGCGAAGTCAAAAGCATTCATGGGTAGTTACGCCTTCCCTTCTTTGGAAGCCGCGGCCAGGGCGTTCAGTACGTTTCGGGGGGTCATCGGCCACTCGGGGACCCGCACGCCGATGGCGTTGGTCACCGCGTTGGCAATGGCGGCCGCGGTCGAGATCGTGGGGGGTTCGCCCACGCCAATCACGCCCCGGGCCTTCTGATCGGGGGGATCGTAGGCCCGGACGACGATTTCGGGAATGTCCGAGGCGCCCGCCAGCTTGTAGAGTTCCAGGTCGGGGTTGAGCATCACGCCGGTTTCCGGGTCCATGATCCGCTCTTCGAAGAGGCCATAATTCAGGCCCATGATCACGCCGCCGTAGACCTGGCTTTCCCAGGTAAGACGGTCGAGGATCAGGCCCGAATCCTGGATGGCGACGATCTTCTTGACCCGGACCACGCCGGTCTCGATATCGACGGTGACCTCGGCGAACTGGCAGCCGCCGACTCCGACGCTCGCCAGTCCTTCCGCGGCGCTGCCGGTTTCCGAGATGGAGGCCATGCCCAGCTTGCGACAGGCTTCCTTCCAGCCCATGATGGGCTCGCCCTCGACATAGAGCTGGCCGTTCTTGAGCTCCAGCTCCTCGGCGGCGGCCTGGACGGCCGGGGCGATCTTCTTGAACATGGCGTCGCGGGCCCTGGTCACCGCGTCGAGACACGGGGGGGCCATCGAGGGGGTGGTGGTCGAACCGCCCGAGGGCTGGCCCGGCGGGAACGACGAGTTGCCGATGTTCGAGATGATGTCGGTCGGCCTGAGGCCCAGGACCTCGGCGGCGATGACTGCCAGGATCGTGCGGGCGCCTGTTCCGATGTCCTGGGTCGCGGTTTTCAGCTCGACCGAGCCATCGGGGTTGATCGTGCAACTGACCTTCTTGTCCTGGGTGCCGCCGCCGCCCCACTGGTGAAGCGCCATGCCCAGGCCGTGGCGAACGGGGCCGCCGCCGTTCTGGCCGCGGGGCTTGCGCTTCTCGCGCCAGCCGATCAGCTCGGCGCCTATCTTGACCTCACCTTCGTGGATCGGCGTATGGAAATCACCGGGCGCCAGGTTCTTGAGCCGGAACTCCAGGGGGTCGACGCCCAGCTTGTCGGCCAGGTCGTCCATGGCCGCTTCCATCAAGGCGCAGCCCTGGGGATGGCCGGGTGCCCGCATGGCACGGGCGCCGCCGCAGTTGACGAAGACCTCATTATGGGTTCGCTCGGAGGCGGGAACTTCATAGACATAAGGAAGGGGGAAATTCGAGCCGCCGCGGGCGCCGCCGGTCCCGTGGGTCTCGGCGATCATGGCGACGAGCTTGCCGTCCTTGCTCGCTCCCAGCTTGATCTTGCCTGAGGCGCTGGGGCGGTTGCCGGCAGCCAGGTGCTCCTGGACGCGGTCCAGGAAGAGTTTCACGGGCCGGCCCGCCTTCTTGGCGAGCTCCGCCGCAGTACGCCCCCAGACGTCGGCCCCGAACTTGGAGCCGAATCCGCCGCCCATGTAGTCGGTCAGGACGGTGACGTTCGCCACCGGGATGCCGAGGGCGTCGGCAAGTTCGCCAGCGACTACCTGCACCGCCTGGGTGCTCGCCCAGACAGTCAGTTTATCGGGGCCATCCCACCTGGCGGTCAGCCCATGCGGCTCGAGGCAGACGTGCGTGATGACCGGCAGGCTGTAGGTTCCCTCGATCACCACGTCGGCCTTGCCCATGGCCTCATCGGGTTTCCCCTTGGTCTGGGCACGGCCTTTCCGGACGTTCCCGCCCTTGAAGACCTCGGGAGCACCCTCGGCCATGGCCTGATGCTCGGTGACCACATGCGGCAGAACCTCGTACTCCACCTTGATGGCGCGGACCGCGTCGCGCGCCTGCTCCTCGGTCTCGGCGGCCACCGCGGCGATGTCGTCGCCCTGGTACCGGAGGGTCGTCCCGGCAGCGGCGATGGTCGAGACCGCCTTGACGCCGGGCATCTTCTCGGCTGCCCAGGTGTCGATCGACTTGATCTTGGCGTGGGCATGAGGGCTATACAGCATCACCGCGAACAAGGTTCCCTCGGGACGGGTGTCGCTGGGATACTTGGCGCGGCCCGATGCCTTGGCCAGGCCATCGAGCCTGGTGATCTTGGTGCCGATCAAGCGGGGATTCTCGGGCCAGGTGAGGGCCATGGCTTTAGGCTCCTTTCATCGCTTTGGCCGCGTCGAGGGCCGCCTGGAGGACGCCAATATACGTTCCGCACCGGCAGATGTTGCCGTCGAGCCCCTTCCTGACCTCCTCGAGCGTCGGGTTGGGGTTCTTGTCCAGCATGGCCTTGCAGGCGGTGACGAACCCCGGCGTGCAGTAACCGCACATCAGGGCGTCGTTCTGGTGAAAGGCGTGGGGTACTCCCTGCTCCCCGGTGTCGAAGCTCTCCAGGGTCTCGATCGTCTTCCCCTGGCAGGTGATGGCCAGCGTGGTGCAAGAGTACACCGGCGCACCGTCGACGATCGTCGTGCAGGCGCCGCAGCTTGCCCGGTCGCAAACGCGCTTGGGGCCGGTCACGTCCAGCCGGTGGCGCAGGGTATCGAGCAAGGTGGTTCGCGGCTCGACGGTGGTCTTGTGCTCCTGGCCGTTGACCTTGAGCGTGATCTCGACCGCGCCCGAGACGACCTTCGGCCCCGCCTCCTGGACGGCCTCGGCCTCCTCGATTGCGGCCGCGGCGCCGCCGGTCAGCACGGCCGAGGCCGCCGCCAGGCCCGACCCCCTCAGGAAGTCGCGGCGGCTGTGGCCCGGCGACCCGCCATGATTATTGTTGGGATCAGGTTTTCGCATCGCGCGATTCTCCCTCCAGTTCGATTCACCCGGGAGCCCGCTCCTGGGTTGGGACGCCAAGCGCAAATCGGTGCAGTTTCAATCCGCCCCCGGCGGTGAGGCCGGGGGAAACCCGCCAGAGCCGCGCGCCCGACGGCACGCGAATCTGTTTCAATCCGCCCCCGGCGGTGAGGTCGGTGCAGGCGGAAAAGAATCGCCGCCGTCACGGCCCGGGCTCGTGACCCCATCAACAAATAACGTTCCGCCCGGGCCGGTTTCCGTCGGCGAAGATGTATAACCTAAGTCCTGATCGATAGATCGACAAGAGTCTCGCCCAATGAGTATTTTCTCAGAATTTCCTGGAGTACTCCGCCAGGACAATTGTATCTTGCCTGGCTTGCCATCGCATCGTGAACGATCACTCATCGACCGGAGGTTCCCGATTGTCTCTGTCCGCACTCCGCCGGGTTCCCGGACCAATCGATCATCCGGGTCGAACATCGAGTTTCGGGGATGCGCCCGGCAGGCCCTTGATTTCTGTGGCCGGCCCGGCTGGTATAATGAAGGAATGACGATCTCCAAGAGCCTGACCTGTCCCGGGAGTCACTGCACCATGGAGCGTACCGCGAAATTGACGTTTGGCGATCAGACGATCGAACTGCCGGTGGTCGAGGGCTCCGAGGGAGAGCTGGGCGTGGACATCACGTCGCTCCGCGCCCAGACCGGGCTGATCACGCTCGACCCCGGCTTTGTCGACACCGGGGTCTGCCAGAGCGGCATCACTTACGTGGATGGTGAGAACGGCGTCCTCCGCTATCGCGGCATTCCCATCGAACAACTGGCCAGGCATTCCAACTTTGTCGAGACGAGCTTTCTGCTCATCTACGGGCATCTTCCCAACAAGCAGGAGCTGGATCGGTTCGGTGCTCGCGTGACGGCCAACGCGGCCTTGCACGAGTCGTTCAAACACCATTTCGAGGGCTTTCCCGTCGATGCCCCGCCGATGGCGATGCTGTCGGCGATGGTCAACACCCTAGTATGCTATTACCCGCGGGTTCAGCGCTCGGGCGGGGAGAAGTTCGACGACGAGGAGGCGACGTGGCTCCTGAGCAAGACCAGGACGATCGCGGCCTACTCCTATCGCCGCTCGATGGGCTATCCGTTCATCTACAGCAACCCCAGGCTATGCTACGCGGGCGACTTCCTGCACATGTTGTTCTCCCAGCCGCTCGAGGAGTATATTGCCCCCCCGGAGATCGTGGACGCTCTGAATCTGATCTTGATACTGCACGCCGACCACGAGCTCGGGTGCAGCACGACGACGGTGCGCATCGTCGGCTCAAGCCAGGCAAACCTGTTCGCCTCGTCCGCCGCGGGCATCTGCTCGCTGTGGGGGCCCGTGCACGGCGGCGCGACGATTGCCGTCATCGAGATGCTCGAGGCCATCGAGCGCGGGGAGATGACGATCGACCAGACCCTCGCGCTGGCCAAGAACCATCAGAGCGGGTTCCGGCTCAAGGGCTTCGGCCATCGGATCTACAAGCAGTTCGACCCGCGAGCGCTGCTCCTCAAGGACGCCGCCCTGAAGCTGCTGGGCCGTCTCGGAGTTCGCGACCCTCTCTTCGACGTCGCCCTCCTGCTCGAGGAGCGAGCACTCAAGGATTCCTACCTCATCGATCACCGGCTGTTCCCGAACGCCGATTTCTACAACGGGATCTTGATGAGGGCGGTCGGCATTCCGCGGAACATGTTCACGGTGATCTTCGCGATCGGGCGGATGCCGGGATGGATCGCGCATTGGAGGGAGCAGAACGCCGACCCCGGCGTCAGGATCGCCCGTCCCAGACAGCTCTACATGGGGCCGCTGGAGACCACCTACGTGCCCATCGAGAAGCGATAAACCTCGACGTTCGAAGGCTTGCCTTCGCGTCTGGCGACCGGTCCGATTCACTCCATCGTGGAGTTCGCCCATGCCTCTGGAGTCGATCGGCTCGTGCTGGAGAGGGCCGTCCGCGGTGGGTACGCGGTGGGCTATTTCGAGAGCTGGAACATCGAGTCGCTTCAGGGAGTGATCGACGCGGCCGAGCAGACTCGCTCGCCCATCATCGTCGGCTTCAACGGCGGATTTCTGAGCGGGCACGATCGGCTGGCCGGCGAGCGGTTGAGCTGGTACGCGGCCCTAGGCCGGGCGGCCGCCCTTTCGGCCTCGGTCCCTTGCGGCCTCCTCTTCAATGAATATCCCTCGGACGATTGGGTCGCACTGGCCATCAAGAGTGGATTCAACCTGGTCATGCCGGCGGATGCCTCGGCTCCCTTCGATCGCTACGTCGAACGCGTCTCCGCGCTGGCTCGTCTCGCCCACGCCCACGGGGTTGCCGTCGAGGCCGAAGTCGGCGAGCTTCCGAGGCCGAAGTCGGCGAGCTTCCCTCCGGCGTCGCGGGGCACGGCAGCGGGGGCGGAAGCCGACCCAAGCCTGGCAGCACGGTTCGTCTCGGCCACCGGGATCGACCTCCTGGCCGTGAGCGTCGGCAACGTCCATGTCAAGGTTGATGGGACGCAGGATCTCGACTTGGGCCGGCTCGCGGAGATCCATCGGCAAGTCAAGCTCCCGCTCGTCCTGCACGGGGGAACAGGAATCTCCGCCTGCTCCCTGCGCCAGGCCATCAGTCTGGGTGTGGCCAAGGTCAGTTACGGGACTTACCTCAAGCAGAGCTATCTGCGGGCCGTGCGCGGGGCGCTTGACCGGGAGGGCCTCGACCCGCACCGGGTCCTCGGCATGGGGGGGCGGACGATCTCCTGGTTGCCGGCCGCTTTGGGGTCCGCGACGCGGTCCTCGAGCGGATCGACCTTCTCGGTTGTTGCGGGCGGGCGGATTGATTGCGAGAGACGGCCATGGACGTCGAGATGAGGATGCCCGACCTGGCGACCACCGGTTCGCCGATCAAGGTGCTCCGCTGGCTCGTGGACGTGGGCCAATCCGTCCGGCGAGGTGAGCCCCTCCTCGAGGTCGAGACCGACAAGGCCGTCATGCAAGTGGAATCCGTCATCAGCGGACGCCTGAGCTCGGTCTCGGCCAGCGGGGGTGACGAGGTGGAAGCCGGGAAGACGATCGCCATCTTCGAGACGGACCGCGCCGGGGTCGCGGTCCGGGTTCAGGAGACGAGCCCGGCGACCTCCGAGACAGCACCCGACCCACCGGCCGCCCGCGACCGGGATCCCGCCGACGCAGGACGCCGCGAGTCGTTCTTCGAGGCCCGCGCGCGGCGCGGGCGGGGCCCGGCGATCCCGGGCCCGAACGATCGGCCCTGCACGATCGCCCTGAGCGTTCCCCAGCGGGTCGTGGCACGCCGGATGGAGCACAGCAAGCAGGACCCCTCCCCCACTTCTCTGTGCAGATGATGACGACGGTCGAGCAACTCCTGGCGCGGCTTGGCTCGGGTATCGAGTCGACGCCCGGGGTCTGTGGTGGTGACCCGCGGATCGCGGGCACACGCATCCCGGTGTGGACGCTGGAGCATTACCGGCGGCTCGGACTGACCGAAGCTCAGATCCTGGGTGCCTTCCCGGCACTTCGGGCCACCGACCTGGTCAACGCCTGGTCCTATGTCGCCGGTCACCGGGACGAGATCGAGCGCCAGATCCGTGAGAACGAGGAGGCGTAGCCATTGGCCCGCCTTTACGCAGACGAGAACTTCCCCTACCCGACCGTAGAAGCCCTGCGGCGCCTGGGCCCCAAGTTGTGGCAAGGTCTCCTGACCTTGCCACTTCGCCCACCGAAGGTCTCCAACCCCGACCCCGGCGGGAGACCCACGGTCGGCCGAACGGCGGGGTCTGGAGACCCTCGCCGAACGAAAGTCCGCGGCGTATTTGCAGGGGTGATTGATTCACTCGCCACTCGGAAGATGTCAGTGTGCGGCCAAATTTCGCGTCACAAATCGCGATTTCGAGCATAGAAAGTGCAGGAGTGCTACACTGCATCCATCGTTCAAGGCACGAAGGGTGACTTTCCATGAGTAACTTCCACTACTTCGAGCGGCTTCTGGAGTCGGCGGGGCTGATCGCCCGGCACGTCGATTTCCCTGGCAAGCGGCAGGTCGTCGAGCGATGTCGAGAGGAAGTTGAGGATCTGACGAGCTCGGGAGTGATCAGCTCCGCCCAGGGTGAAACCCTCCAGGAAATCCTTCTGGGCGTCAGCGTACAGACAGCGAGCTGAACCGTCGCAGAGACCTGAAACGATTCCCGGGTCAACGCGTCCACCGCGCCAGGTCGTCGGGAAGTTCGGCTGTCCTCCCCTGCTCACTCACGCAAGTCGCGCCGGGCCGCGTGAACCAGTTCATCGAGCTTCGACAAGAATCGCGAGCGATCGGACCTGGCGAACGGGGAGGGTCCGCCGCGGAAGTCTCCGGACTGACGGAGCATGTCGAGCAAGGCGCGCGTCGCCAACGCATCGCCGATGGCGTCCTCCGTGAACTCCAGTCCAGTCGGACCCAGGACCCGCGCCCCTTGTTGAAGGCAGCGACCCGCGAGCGGTATGTCGGCGGTGATCACGATGTCCCCCGTCCGGGCGCGCTCGGCGATCCAGTCGTCCGCGACATCGAATCCGCCGCTCACGCCCACGAACTCGAAGTTTTCCTCCTGCGGCACCCGCATCGGTGAGTTCGCGATCACGAAGACCTTGGAACCGTAGCGGCGGGCAACCCGGTAGATCTCCTCCTTGACGGGGCAGGCGTCCGCATCGACGTAGATGGACACGCGCCAACCTCCCAGGCTTCCGGGTCATTGCGGCGGGGGTTCGACTCCCGGATGTTCGGGATTCACCGCCGGCAGGTCGAGCCTTGGCCCCCACTCATTCCAGGAGCCGTCGTAGTTGGCAAGGTTGGTGTGGCCAAGGCGGGCCAGGTTGAAGAGGACGACGGTGGCGGCGACGCCGCCGTTGCAGTAGGCCACGGCGGGGCGGTCGGCCGTGATCCGGGCTTCCTTCATCCGGCGGCGGAGCTCGTCCTTGGGCAGGAAACCGCCCTCGGGGGCGAAGAACAGCTCACGCGGCAGGTTGAGAGCGCCGGGGATGTGGCCGCCGCGTGGACCTCGGCGCCGGGCGCCTGTGTACTGGCCGGCGTCGCGGGCGTCGATCAGTTGCAGGTCGGGCTGGCCCAACCGCAGGGCGAGCTGCCCGGCGGTGAGCCGGAGCTCCGGGCGCACCCGCGGGGTGAAGATGGCGCGGGGAGGTGTGACAGGACCGGACTCGACGGGGTTTTCCTCCTCGACCCAGCGGTTCCAGCCGCCCTGAAGCACGCTGACCGCTGTGTGACCATAATAATTGAGCGCCCACCAGAGCCGGGTCGCAAATTGACCGCCCGCATGGTCCACGGCGACCACATGGGTCTGGTCGCCGATCCCGCGCTCTGCCATGGCCGCGGCGAATCGCTCAGGGGGCGCGACCTGCGCCGGTACCGGGTCGTCGAGATCGACGATGTCGCGGGTCCAATCGATATAGACCGCACCCCGGATGTGCGCAGCCAGGTATTCCTCCAGCGCGCCCCGGTAGTCGGCGTGCTCGACGCCCGGCTCCAGTGGGCGAGTGACCACGTAGCCACGCATGTCGACAACCCGGACTTCGGGGTCGTCGAGGTGGGCGCCAAGCCATTCGGTCGAGACCAGGAGATCGTTCGGGTTGGCCATCGTCGTGTTCCCAGTAGGTTTCGTCGTGCGTTCCCATTAAGATAACTGATGTCGAGATCCTGCCCAAGAGCGACGGAACCTCCTGTCGATACCTGGGCGATCCTCCGGCCCGAGCGAGACACAGGGAATGAAAGCCGCCGTTTTCGAGACGTTTGGTGATCCCGCCGAGGTTCTGAGCGTTCGCGACGTTCCGCTCCCTGAGCCGGGACCTGGGCAGGTCCGCGTTCGGATGATCGCCAGCCCGATCAATCCGTCCGACCTGCTGGTGGTCCGCGGGCGTTACGGAGTCCTTCCCCGGCTGCCCGCCACGCCGGGGTTCGAGGGCGTGGGCATCGTCGATAAGGCCGGGCCGGGCTTGCTCGGCCGCTGGATGGAAGGCAAGCGGGTGGCGGCGATCAATTCGGCCGGGGGCAACTGGGCCGAATATGCCGTGATCCCGGCCCGTCAGGCTTGCCCCATCCCCGCCGACATTGCCGATGAGCAGGCCGCGACGTTTTTCGTGAACCCTGCAACCGTGCTGGCCATGGTGCGGCACGTCCTGAAGGTTCCCAAGGGAGAATGGCTGCTCCAATCAGCGGCTGGTTCCACGCTGGGGAAGATGATCATCAAGCTGGGCCGTCATGACGGGTTCAAGACCGTCAACGTTGTCCGCCGTTCGGAGGCCAAGGTGGAGCTGACCCGCCTGGGCGCCGACGCCGTGATCAGCTCGTCGGAAGGACCGATCGACGAACAGGTCAAGCGGATCACCGGGGGGGATGGAGTGCGCTATGCGCTCGACCCGATCGGCGGCGCGGCCGGCACCGGCGTCTTTCGATCGCTGGCTCCCGACGGGCGACTGGTGGTCTACGGAACCCTCTCGGGCGAACCCATCCAGCTCGATCCCCGGCTCCTCATCTCAGGCCGCAGGGTCGTCGAGGGATTCTGGCTTGGCCACTGGATGCGGGACCGCTCCATCCCCTCGGCTTTGCTCCTGTTTCGCGAAATCGCCTCTCTCATCCGCCAAGGCGTGCTCAGCTCCCAGATCGGTCCATCCTTTGATCTCGACGAGATCCGTGAGGCAGCCCGCCAGGCAGACTCCATCGCGCGGGGTGGCAAAGTGCTGCTCAGACTTCTTCCTGGAAACGCAAACACCGCGAGCAAGAGCAGTTAGGGCAAGAACCACCGCTCATTGCAAGTGTCCGCCAGTGCTATTGTAGGCAGATCAGGCTTCATCTGTAGGCGCGATGTCTACCAATCGGAACCATGGACAACATAGAAACTTTGGTAGATTTTTCCTGATTTCGTTCGCCGTGGCTTCTTGAAAACGCTACAATTCTATAGTTGATGATGAGGGAGCGGTCGTGGTGGGGAATTCGCCGCTCGCAGCACAGGACGAGCCGCAGTTGCCTTGCCCTGTCCCCTGCATCCCGAAGATGCCTGCCTTCCTGCTTTTCTCTCGATTGACCGCGTTGCTCGGGCAGTTTTGAACGCTCGGCCACCAGGCTGGTGCGTGTTGCGTATTTCTCTTCGGGAAGAGGAGACACTTGCAAGGCAGCCAGGTTCGTATAAGATGAAGGCATGATGCAATCGAGATGAAGGCATGATGCAATCGAGTTGAATTTGGAGAGTCTTCCAGATAACCAAGACCCGGTGCTGCGTTGACGAGAAAACTCAGGACACGGTGCTCTGAGCACGCCAGCGCCGGGCGGGGATGAACAGTTATGAGCAGTGGAACGAGTGGTGCTCAAGATTGGCGAGCCGTGGCCTGTCTGGCTCCCAATGGCGAGCGTTTGTTATGTATCGGCGAAAGCTCGTCTCAGGTTCGGGCCGCCTATGCGGGAGCGTGGGGTGAAGTGATCCGCGATGAGGATCGCCCGACCGTCCGCGCGATTTCGTTGCAACGGTGGACGGGCCAGTTCTGGTCCGGTCAATGGGAGCACCAGATGTATTTGACCGTCCCGACCACGCGCAGCGGCAAGGCGAGCTCGAGCGAGGCGGTTGACGCTGATGCCGACGCCGATGTCGAGGCCGATGAGGAAACCGCCGAGACCACAAACGGGTCGAAGACCAAGAAGAAGTGACCTGCTCCTTGCTCGAATCCCGCACGGCGGGATCGCTCGAGACGTACACTCGCGACTTTCGTGACTTGCGATCTCTCTCCCCCGGGGTTTCCCGGGGGTTTTTGTTGTGCCCCTACGAATTCGGACCGATCCCGGCCGTGCTCGCGTGTGGCTGTTCTCCGCCGTGGATGAACTGCAAGGGATCGCGCTCTTGCAGGCTGGGCCAGACCGTCAGGTCAGGAAAGGCACGGGCGATGCGTTCGGCCAGTTCCCCCACGCCCGGGCGCTCGGTGGCGTAGTGGCCGGCAAGGACCAAAGCCATGTCAAGGGACTCTGCCTCGAGGGCGCGGTGGAATCGTGCCTCGCCGGTCAGCAAGACGTCGGCCCCGGCCTGCATGGCATCGCCCAGAAAGTCGTCACCCGCTCCACACGCGACGGCCACGCGGCGGATCGACTTCCTGGGATCGCCGACCATCTGCACACAGATGTGGCCCAGAGCCCGCGAGACGAAGACGGCGAAATCCTGAAGGCTCCGGGCCTCCCCGTAATGGCCGATGCGGCCGGAACCGGAGCTCGAGACGGGATTGTGGAGTGGATAGACATCGATGGCCGGTTCTTCGTAGGAGTGTTGCGCCCGGATCGCCTGGAGCACGGCAGCCAGCCGCGCTCCCGGGCAGACGATCTCCAGCCGGAGCTCTTCGGCGGTCTCGCGCCGACCTTTCTGGCCGACCGCGGGATTGGTCGTCTCGGTGCCAAAGAAGGTCCCTTGCCCGGGGATGGCGAACGAGCATTCCGTATAGGCGCCGATCCGCCCGGCGCCGGCCTCGAAGGCCCCGGCGAGCACAGCCTGGCGATCGGGCTCGGGTGTGAAGACGACGATCTTGTACGAGGCAGGCGCAGCGAACGGCCGCAGCGGAGCCACGTCCACCAGACCCAACCGGCGGCAGAGACCATCGTTGATTCCTGCGGCGGTGCTGTCGAATGCCGTGTGCGGGCTGGCCACTGCGATCCCCGCGCGAGCCAGGATCCAGATTGGAGCGGTGGCCGGTAGATCGGCACGGATTCGCTTGACCGCGCGGAAGAGGACAGGATGGTGGCTGACGATCAGGCCGGCCTGCCCGGCGACCGCCTCCTCGGCCGTGATTCTGGTGACGGTCAGGCAGGTCATCAATCGTCCCACGCCGGCGGCGGGATCACCCCAGAGCAAGCCGACGTTGTCCCATGGTTCGGCCAGCCGCGAGGGCGCGAAATCCTCCAGCCACTGGACCAGTTCGGCCACGGTCTTCACGTGATCGTCCCTCCCGACTCGAGCCAGGGCAGAATGCCATCCCAGAGCCGCCGGGTGACCGGCCCGGGCGCCGGATAGCGGGCCTCGCCCCATTGTTGCACGGGTAGGATTCCCCGCACCGAGTTGCTCAGAAAGACTTCCTCCGGCCGCAGCAGCCGGTCAAGCAAGCTCAGGGGCGCTTCCCGGACGTCCAGGCCGAGCCGGGCCCCTCGCTCCAGGATCAAGCTGCGCATGATTCCGGGCAAGACCTTGCCGGCACAGGGAGGAGTCAGGATCTGATCCTCCATCACCACGAACAGGTTGGAGCGGCTCCCTTCCCAGAGACTGCCGTCGGGCGAGATTGTCACGCACTCATCGAACCCGCCACTCCGCGCGTTCTCGTACATGATCCGGTTGGGCCAGTAGTTGAGCGTCTTGTGGCTGGCAAGCACGTCCACCCGCGCCGGGCCGGCCGGGCCCAGAATGATCCCGGCGGCAGCCGCGGGCGGCAGCGCGAACGAGCGCATCCAGAGGGTCGAGCCGGAGGACTCCGAGATCCCTCCGCTGAGCGTGATCCGGAGCATCGCGTCGGCTGCACGCCCGTCCGCCGCGAGCAGGGCTCGCACGGCTTCTCGATCGGGTAGTGCTTGCCGATCATACGGCAGACCGAGCTCGGCGGCCGAGCGGGTCAGCCGATCGAGATGGCGAGGCAGGAGCGTGGGCTGGCCGCTCCAGGTGCGCAGGGTTTCGAAAAGACCCAGACCATGCTCGAACGTGCGGTCGAGCACGCTGATCGCCAGGGCATCGTCGGGCACGATCCGGCCACTGACCCAGATCATGAGGAGACCTCCTTGCGCTCGATCACGGCGCGCAGCCCCCGGCCCTTATGCAGGGTCTCCTCGTATTCGCCCTGGGGATCTGAATCGGCCACGATACCGCCCCCGACCTGGTAGCTGACCCGGTTCCCCTCGACGGTCATCGTCCGGATGGCGATGTTGAAACCGCTGGCGCCTCCCCGGCCAAGGTAGCCGATCGCGCCGGTGTAAAGGCTGCGGCGAGTCGGTTCCAGCTCGTCGATGATCTCCATCGCGCGGATTTTGGGAGCCCCCGTGATCGAGCCGCCCGGGAAGACGGCTCGAATCACATCGACCGGGCCAATCTCGCCGCGCAGCCGCCCCTCGACGGTGGCGACCAGGTGGTGGACTTGCGCGAAGGATTCGACGGTCAGCGGATCGATGACCCGGACCGTGCCGTAACGACAGACCCGGCCCAGGTCGTTGCGTTCGAGGTCCACGATCATGGTCAGCTCGGCGCGGTCCTTGGCCGAGCGCGTGAGTTCAACGGCCAGACGCTGGTCTGCCGCGGCGTCAGCGGCTCTCGGCCGTGTGCCCTTGATCGGCCGGGTCACCACCGTGCGTCCCCTGCTCTGGTAGAATAACTCCGGACTTGCCGAGACGACGGCCAGGTCGCGCCAGCTCATGAAAGCCGAGAACGGCGCGGGACTGGCGGCGCCCAGCCTCAGGAAGAGGTCGAGCGGCTCGATCGTGCCGTGGGCCGTGAATCGTTGCGAGAGGTTGATCTGGAACGCGTCTCCGGCCGCGATGTACTCGATCGCCCGGCGCACCCGCTCGAGGTAGCTGAACTGACCGAAATTGCTGGCCAGCGGACCGAGCTCCGAGGCCCGGATCGGCCGGGGAGATCGCAACCTTGTGCGGATCGCTCGCCGCCAGAACCGGCCCCGGCGCTCGGCGGCCTCGCGTCCTTCGTTGGTCAGGTCCCATGCGTGAAGAACGGCTTCGCCCGTCCGATTGTCCACCGTGACCGCCGTGTCGTAGAGGGCAAACCGCAGATCAGGCAGCCGTGAGTCGCGCGGCATCCGCCGGGGCAATCGCTCCAGAAGCGGAGCCAGATCGTATCCCAGAAAGCCGATCATGCCGCCTTGAAAGGGACAAGCGTCGGGATCGGCCGCGTCGGCACAACCGGCCAGCTCGAACCGCCGGGCGAGCCGCGCCAGCTCGATCAGCGGGTCGCCCTCGCCGGTATGCAGTGCGCCAGAGTCGTCGACCATCCTCCAGCGCCGATCCATGGCCTCGAAGACCAGGCGGGGGTACGCGGCGTAGATGCTCCAGCGGCCGGCCTCGCCAAAGCCTGGCCCGCTGGCCAGGATCGCCGGCTCGGGCCAGGTTCCGATCACCGCGGCCAGCCGATCGGCCGGCAGGTCCAGTACCTGGTGAACGACCGAGGGCAAGACCGGCGCCGTCATGGTGTTCAAACGAATCTCTCGTGCTTTACGAAGGGAACTTGGCAGTCACCAATTTCTGATCATCGTCGATGTCTCGGATTGCTTCAACCCGGGCTCTCGCGGGACAATCGTTTTTGAGAATCGCCCACGATCGCATCAAGTCACCAACGAGGACCGACCCGCGATGATTCGCCATGCCCTGGGGCTGCGGCTGGACTCCAGTCGCCCCGTTCGCGATCAGATTCACGAGGCCGCGCGGATGGGAGCGCGCGGAGTGGTGCTCGAAGCCATCGGCGACCTGTCACCGCCGCGCCTCGGCGAGACGGGCCGCCGCGAGCTCCGGCACTTGCTGCGGACGATGGAGCTTTCCCTGGTGGCGCTCAGTCTTCCCACCCGGAGGGGCTTTGACACGACCGACCAGCTCGATGATCGGATTCGCCGCGCCGACCTGGCGTTTGCCCTCGCCTACGAGCTGGGGACAAACCTTGTGCTGGTCCGGGGCGGGCAGGTTCCCCCCGAGGACGACAAAGGGCGGCGCGAGGCTTTCGCAAGCGCGATCTCCTCGCTGGGCCAGCGGGCCGATCATCGGGGCGTTCGCCTGGCTCTCGAGACCGGCTCGGAGCCGGGGCAGCGGCTCAAGACATTCCTCGAGGCACTGGACATGGTCAGTCTCGCCGCCAGCATCGACCCCGCGAGCCTGCTCCGCGCGGGAATCGACCCCGTGGCGGCCGCGCGCGAGCTGAGCACCTGGGTCGCCCATGCCTACGCCGGCGACGCGACGGGATCGGCCGGCAGGGCGGCCCCGAATCCCCGCGGCCTTGGCTTTCCAGCCGGCGCGCTCGATTGGGAAGAATACCTGGGCGCTCTCGAGGAAATCGGCTACCGCGGCTTCCTCACCGTCTGGCCCGACCCCTCGGAAGACCCGCGCGTCCGTTTCACCGCGCTCGCTCTCTGGTTCAAACAGTTCGGCTGAGAAATCGTATCTGCCGGAACGTGGAGCGTGAGGCGTGGGGCGTAATTCGGGTTCGTCGAGGGTCTTCAGACCCCGCGGTTCGGCTCGGGTTCGTCGAGGGTCTCCAGACCCCGCGGTTCGGCTCGGGTTCGTCGAGGGTCTCCTGTATAGGCATGGTGAACGTTGTACCATCGTACCTGACGTGAGCTGGTTTCACACACTGTTCACGCAAAGAAGTTTGTCTTGAGAAAACGCTTCAGGTCCGCATTCGGTTCTTTGGAAGAATCGATCCTGAACAGGTTCGCAGGCTTGCTGGCTGGGGGCTGACGCAGAACGACAGAGCCAGCTTCGTCGGCTGGCGTCCCCAGCCTTCGGCTGTGGGCCCAGTCCCTCATCAGCCTGGGTTTTTAATCGTCTTATGACTATAGGCGTCTGGCATTAAAAACGGGGTTGAACAAGGTCATGGGACGCGATCTAATCGCTTGAGTATGAAAGACTTGTGGCCATCGGCAAGCCGATTCTGGATAAATCAAGCCAGTGTTAAACAGGGTCAATAACCCCGATTCTGACTCGTTCTGACCCCGTTATCAGGGGTTATTGACCCAAAAACGCAAGCAAACGCGCCCAAAACCCCCTGTTGAAAGAGGCTGGGCTGACCAAGCCGACAGCCGCCGTGCCGTGCCGTGCCGTGGCTGGGGGGGCGACTGGTACGTCTGGCACGCCCCTGACGGCCCCAGGGCGAGAGCGGCCACCGGACTCGAATGCATGCAAGCAGGCGCCGGGAAGTTGGGTGTCATAGAGGCAAGTTACGCCTCCGCGATAATCGGCGATTAAGACCAACAAAACGCCCCGGCCTAGGACAGAAGTCGTGACAGGGCCTTGAGTTATGTATCCATTATCTGAACAGATGCACCGTAAATTGTCTCGACAAATCCGAAAACCGCGGCGTTCACACAGACAAAA
>JBEKTN010000029.1:0-33618 GCA_049516015.1 Isosphaeraceae bacterium
CAGTGATCGTGGCCGGGAAGCCTGGCTCGAGGGCCTTGGGCTGCGGGTGGTCCGAATCTCCAATGACGAGGTCCTCCATGGCCTGGAGGGAGTTGTTGAAGGAATCGCCGAGATACTCGGCTCCCACGAGATGCGAGCGCAGGCCCTGAAGCCGGATCAGCGAACAATCCCTCCGGCATGAGTGACCCTCATCCGCCGCTGCGCGTTCCCTCTCCCGCCGGGAGCGGGGGGAACCCCGCTTGCGGGGTCGGGCCGAAGGCCGGGTGAGGGGCGGTACTGGCCGAGGCCCTGCCCCCCCCTCATCCGCCGCTGCGCGGCACCTTCTCCCGGCGGGAGAAGGTAGCCGAAGGCCTGCCCCCCTCATCCGCCGCTGCGCGTTCCCTCTCCCCTGGGAGAGGGTGGCCGAAGGTAGGCTCCAGGGGCGCCCCATCGAGCCGTCGGCAGAGCTGGTTCGGGCGCTGCGGCAATGTGACGGCAGGCGCGTGCAGGCCCTGCTCCTGGTGCGCGATGACTTCTGGATGGCCCTGACCTGGCTGCTGCGGGCCGTCGAGGTGCCGCTGGTGGAAGGAGCCAACGGAGCCGCACATGACGGCGTTTGCCCGGCCCTCCGCCGCCTCAAAGACTTCCAGCGCGTGGTCGCCGCCTGGCCCGAGGAAACTCCCGTCGCCTACTGGGGCGCCGGCGACATCCTGTCTCAAGGACAGCTCGAGCCTCTCTGGGACCTGGTCGATGCCCATCCTGATGTTCTCTTGATCACCGCCGAGCCAGAGAGCTATCCCGAAAACCCCGTGATCCGCATCTGGTCCGACTGGGTCCTCGACCCGTCGGCCCGCGCCCGGGCGTTCGAGATCATGTCCACGAACGTCTTCCTGAACAGCGGCTTCGCTGGCGGAACGGCCTCCGCGCTCTTGTCCTATCTGCGTGAAGGCGATCACTTGCTGAACTCCCCTGCCCTCCACGGGGTCGGCGAGTGGGGCGATCAGGTGGCTCTCAACCTCTACTGCTACTGCCACGCCAATCCGGGCCGCTGGAAAACGATCGACCGGGGCTGGAACTACTCGCTCGCCGGCCGGGAACCCGAGGAATTTCAGATCGCGCTGGACGGGCGAGCCAAACGGCTCGACGATGGGCCCGTGCACGTTCTGCACGGCAATGCCCGATCTCTGCGCTGGCTGGAACTCTCTCCCTGGAAACAACCCTCGCCCCATGCCACGACCTGGCCGCACGTTCCCGGATAGTTACCCAAACAGGGACGCAGCCAGTCTTGCAGCGCTCCGTTAATTTCACTGGCCACTGACCACTACTCACTCGCCACACTCTCTTCTGCTGCCCCAAGCCCTCTCTTTGCCCTCGCGTGCCGGCGGGATCGGGTCGAACGGATCGTTGCGCGCGAGCGGAAGGGGCTACCCACTTTTTGGCACTCGGGAAACGTGGGTGGCCCGTTTCGTCGCGGCATTCGTCATCCCCCGTCTGCCATCCGGCATTTATCATCTGCCATCCGGCATTTGTTATCTGCCATTTCTCCTTCCCCATTCCCCGTTCCCCATTCCGCGTTCCGCATTTTCTATAGAGCGGAAGGGCCAACCACTTTCTGGCACCCGGGAAACGTGGGTGGCCCGTTTCCTCGTCAGATGCCATCTCCGCGATTTTGACGGCGGAGCAGCGCGAGAAGGTCAAGAACCTTGTCGAGGATGGGGTCGAGGCCCCCAAGGACAAGTGAGCGTCCACCCGACTCTGAAAGAGTAAAGATGCGCCGCGGCCGGAACGGACGGGCCTTAACCCTGGCCTGTCAGGCCGCGGCTCTTTTTGCGCCGCACTGACGCCACGTGAGCAATCCGGACCGTGGATGAGTGGCTTGCTTGGGGGCTATGATGACGAGAGCATCGTCCTGCAACCCTTTTCGTACAGGATGGCTCTCCATGCACAAGAAATTCGTCCTGACTTTGACCGGCCCCGACAGGATCGGGTTCGTTGAGAAGGTGACCGGGTTGCTGCTCGAACGTGGCGGCAACGTGGAGACCAGTCGGATGGCCCGCCTCGGCGGCGAGTTTGCGATTCTCATGCTCGTCTCGATGCCAGCGGAGCAATTCTCCAGCCTGGAGAACGACCTGGAATCCCTGGCCGGCAGTGGCCACAAGGTCACGACCACACCGGCGGAGCAGACCTATGCCGAGGCTTACCCCGGCTGGCTCCCGTACCGGATCGAGGTCCAGGGCGCTGATCACGAGGGCATCATCCACGAAATCGCTCACTACCTCTCGGAACAGGGTATCAGCATCGAAGCCGCGGATTCCGAATCCACGCCGGCACCCACCAGCGGCGTCCCTCTCTTCGCCATGATGGCCCGGGTCATTGTGCCGCCGAACCTGTCTCGGAGGGCCTGGGAAGCCGGGCTCGAAGAGATCGGCGATCGGATGAACCTGGATATCTCGGTGGCTGACTTGCGAGGTCAGTAGCTCACCCAGAGGGCGAAGACAAGCGGACCGGGCGAAGATAAGGAGAAGGGATCGTTACTGGGCTCATCGTCTGGGGAATCGATACCGATTGATCTGCCATATGAGCTTTGAAAGAGGCAAGGTCTATATCTTGCATGTTTTGACACATGCAGAATACGCCCGGGAGCAATGGAAACGCGATTGAACCGGTGAGGGGTGAATCATGGCAAGGCGGTTGCCGCACTCAGTCCAGCATGGCAGGGACGACAACTATCTCAGAATGGTACGGGCATTTCCGCTCCGCCCGATTCGCTCTGAGTCGGAGCTGGGGCTGGAATGGATCACTCCGCGAATTCCGCGGTGAGGAAGACGGCGGCCTGGTCCCAGAGTTTCGCGGCGGCCTGGAAGTCAACGTTCATGGGGTAAACGGTGGCAGGCGTCTCGACCTGGGCGGGCTTCTTCGTGCCCTTGAGCAAGGGTATCTGAGCGCTGGGGCCCTGGGCCAGGGCGGCTTCGACGTCCGGACTGACAATCAGGTCGGCCAGGCGCCGGGCGGCTTCGGGGTGCGGAGCGCCTTTGAGCATGGCCAGGGTGTTGGGGATGAAGAGCGTGCCAAGCTGGCCGGGCTCGCGGTCCGGGTAGACGATCGCCACGGGGCTGCCGGCTTCGATCTCGCCCGTGGCGTCGTCGGTATCGGTCAGGCCGAACGCAATCTGCCCTGAGCCGGCTGCCGTGGCGACCTGCTTGTTGCCCGAAAAGACCTGGACCTCATTGGCCTTGAGATCCCGGAAGAAGGCCTTCGCCTTCTCCTCGCCCCAGACCGCGAACAGGCAGGCAGCCTGCGTGGCGGTCGTTCCAAAGAGCGGTTTGGCAATGCCGACCTTGCCTTTCCACCGTGGATTGACCAGGTCCGCCAGTCCTTTCGGACGATCCGCCTCGGACACGGACCTCGTGTTGACCAGCAAGATCCGGGCACGCGCGGCAAACCCAAACCAGTTGCCGTCGGGGTCCTTGAACGCCGCCGGAACGTCCTCGGCGTGCCGCGGCCTGTACGGCTGGAGCAGACCTCTTTCCTTGAGCCGGATGGTGTTGAGGATCTCATTGTTCCAGAACAGGTCGCAGCGGGGCTGGACGGACTCGGCGATCAACATGTTGGTCAGCCCGACAGTCTTCGTGCTCTCGACGTCAAACTTGCTCCGCAGCGCAATGCCGGCCTGCCTGGCCAGATCCTTCAGCACTGGTTCGGCAAACTCGCGATCGAGCGCCGAGTAGATCACGAGCGATCCGTCGATCGGCCCCGACTCCGTCGCGGGCACTCCCTGGTTTTCAACCCGCTGGAAGCATCCGCCCACGCTCGTGGCCACGGCCAGCCAGACGAGCCCGCGCACCAGACCTGATCCCTGCGGCAGACAGATTCTCCGGCCAGGCTGAATCGTTTTCATGCGTGATCTCCCCTCTGGATTGAGAGATAACATGGTCAGGTGGATTGAGCGCGCCCGGTAACCCGGATGCCATGAGAAGCGTACTTGAAATCATCAGCACGGCCATTGTAAGGGGGGCGTGGCCAAGCTCGCATTTTTTTCCTAAGCTGTTTGGCCATCAGTAGCTCAGGCCCCTGTAAGGCTCCAGATCGGACAGTTGTGAAGGCAGGATTCCGCCGCCACTTGCAGCCGGATCGCGGTTGCGGAACCGCTCTTGCCGCGCGGGCGGATTGCGGTATGCTGTGGTCGTGGGATACCGCACGCCTTTCGGTTGCGCGCGATCGTCCCGGTCCGGTCGGATTGATGTGCCAGGCCCGCCCACGCATGTCCAGAAAGGGCAGGGTTCCTGGTGTTTTCTCCAAGACCCGTTACTTCAGGAGCGGCCGCAATGGCCGGTCTTCCCGGTTCCGCGCCGCGGTTCCCCAGGATCGCGCGGCGCGAATTCTCCAAGGATGGAGAGTGTTTCAGTCATGAGACGAAAAATCGCAGTCGGAATGCTTGGCCTGGCGCTGGCGGGATGCGCTCAGTCGCGCTCGGCGGTGCCAGGTGCAGCCTCGCGTGGGCAGCCGATCGGCATGGAGCCGTTGCCTGCGATCAGCGACACGATCAATCGGGGCACCGGCGATCCGGCGATCGTGCAAGCGACACTGCCTGATCCCAAGAACCCGAACTGGTCGGGCGAATTCATTCCGCCGCGCGGACCAGCGAGGACGCCGCCGGGACCGCAGGTTGCGCGCTCCAGCCCGGTTCAGGGACCTGCATCGTCCACCGATCCCGCGGGCCGTGCGTCCGCCCCTTCCTCCGCCGTCCTTGCGTCGCCCTCGAGTCCGCCGCCAGCCGGTGCCACTGGACTGCTCGCTGGCGCCGGCATGCCGGCGGCTGGCGCAAATTCGCAGGCGGCTCAAGCACTGACCGTCCCGCCGGTACAGACTGTGCCTTCACAGCGGCCCGGGATGGCCGACCTTGAAGTCAGTCGATCGCCAGGCGAGCTTCCTCCAACTGCCGCGGCGGCCGGCTCTCCATCGCCTGACCAGGCGCTGCCGCCCGTCGAGGAACCGCGGGCCGTCGGCGCGCCAGGCGCCTCGCTCGAGGCCGTGGTGGCTCCAGGCGTGGTGGCTCCGACAACTGCGGCTCCGGCCGCGGTGGCTCCGGCCGCGGTGGCTCCGGCCGCGGTGGCTCCGACCGCTGCCCCGAATCAGTTGTCCGCCCCAACGCCTGCCCCTGCTCAGGCTGCCCAGGCTCCCCGTGGTCCGGCATCGACGGCCGATCAACTACTGGGGCCCAATCCCGATCTGATGCCGGCCATCGATTCAGCTCCGCCAGCCGCTGCCAAGGGCAAGGCCACACAACGCCCCGCGGCTGAGGCGGCGGCAAAGCCTGTTCCATCGTCAGCGGGTGCTGCCGGGGGCCCCGGCGATTTCCTGCTGGAAACCGCGCCGGAGCTTCCCGTTGATCCTCAGCCCACCAAAGGATCGCTGTCGCCGGGCGCTCCGGCGACGAATCCGGCCCCGACAACACAGAATGGCCAGGCCGGCGCGCCCTCCGCGAGCACGGCCTCGGCCCCCGACCGGACATCGTCCCAAACCGCTGCGGCGCCACCGGCGCCGCAGTCTGATTCCGCGGCACGCATGGCGTCTTTCAATCCCGACAGCCTCACGGATATGGCGAAAGATCGGAACTGGAAAGAAGCGGGACGGGCCGCGGCCCGGGTCAACGATGAGGTCGTCACGCTTCATGACCTGGTTCTCACGATCAAGGCGCAGCTCATTAATCGCAATCCCGGTCACAGCCTTAGCCGGGAGGAACTGAACATGGCAGCCAAGAGCATGCTCGCCCACCTGATCGAGCGGACCCTGATCAACCAGGAGGCCAAGCGGGTGCTCAAGAACCCCAAGCAGCTCGACCGCCTCTACGAGGCCGCCGACAAGTACTGGCGCGAGGAGGAACTGCCCCCGCTCATGCGGCATTACCTGGCCGATAACGAATTTCAGCTCAAGCAGAAGCTCGCCGACGCGGGCCTTCCCCTGGAGTTCCTGCACCAGAACCACCGGCAGGAGTTCCTGAGCACGGTGTACGTCGACCAGAAGCTCTCCGAAGCCCGCAAGGTCGAGCTTCCCGAGATGCTCAGGTATTACAACGATCATCTCCATGACAAGGAGTATGACCGACCCGCCCAGATCACCTGGCGCGAGCTGGTCGTCGAGAAGGGCCACCATCCCAACCCGGCCGATGCCCGCCGCAAGGCCGACAACTTGCTGGCCAGGCTCAAACGCGGCGAGAGCTTCGCCACTCTGGCGCGCAAGGAAAGCGAGGGACCGAGCAGCATTCGAGCCCAGGGCGGACTGATGCAGACCTCACCCGGCAGCTATGCGGTCGAGGCGGTCAACCAGGCGCTGGACAGCTTGCCTTTGAATCAGGTCAGCCGGGTTCTCGAGGGCCCAACCAGCTTGCACATCGTGCTGGTCGAGAACCGTCGCACAGCCGGGCCGGCCTCGTTCGAGGAGCTCCAGGACCAGATGCGCAACAAGGTCATGTACAACAAGATGCATAAGGCACGCGAGGTTTTTCTCGCGCGGCTGAAGCGGGACGCCCTGATCTCGACCATTTTCGACGGCACCGAGAGCGACCCGGCGGCGACCGACAAAGAATGACCGCAAGTTGCGAGATCCCAGGTTTGATGATTTGAATATCTTTTTTTTCACGATGGCTTTTGCTCTGCCGTCAGGCTATCCATGGACTGAAGAACCGGTCACGCGGATCTTGTCCCGGCGGAATTCTTGGACTCGATCGACTTTTCCAGTCTTTTCCGCTCTCCCCCTCCCCCTTTTCCCTGAGCGGCCCCTCCACTCTCTTCATCTCATCGCCGTGCGGTGACGCATGCTGATCGGTGTCGCATTGCGCGGACAGACCGCATGATCCTTGTCCGGTTGCGGACCACAGCGTTTTCGCGTTAGGATGCCCTGGCTTCCGAAGCAGGCAGGACCAGGCCGGCGTCGACCTAGTGAAGGTCATGCCAGGCGTCGCGGGGAAACAACGGGGATGTCGCAGCCTTCAGCCGCCGGCTTGACCGATGTACCAATAGATGCCACGGTGCGTTTGATGACGCCGGAGCGCATCGTCTTTGAATATCCCCTCGGCGGACCCTTCCGCCGTTTCACCGCGTACATGGTGGACCTTTGCCTGCTGGCTCTGCTTGTCGTGGGTGCGGTGGCCGTTTCGCTGCTGCTGTCGCTGGGAGCGGCGTCCGGGATAGGCCCGGCCCTGGTCGCGTACTTCTTGCTTTCCTGGGGTTACGGGGCATTCTGCGAAGGTGTATTCAACGGTCAGACGCCGGGCAAGCGCGCCCTGGGGTTGCGGGTGGTCTCGGAGCGCGGCGTGCCGATCACCGGCGCGCAGGCGGTCTTGCGCAACCTGGTAGGGGCCGTGGACGGATTGGTGCCGTTTTTCTTCATGCTCGGGCTCTCGAGCATGCTGCTCTCCGGGAAGTTCCAGCGCCTGGGGGATCTGGCCGCGGGAACAATGGTGATCATCGAGCAGCGCCGGCCCCGACTCGGTTTGCTCCGTATTCAGGAGCCGCGCGTGCGGGCCATCGTCGACCGTTTGCCGGTGCGGATCGCGGCCGGCTCGAACCTGGCGCGGGCCCTGTCTGATTATGTCCGGCGTCGTCACCGGTTCAGCCGCGCCCTGCGGGAAGAGATGGCCGAGCCGCTGGCCCGGCCTCTGCGGGCTCGATTTGGCCTGGCGCCCTCTGAGCCGGCCGACATTGTGCTTTGCGCCGTCTATCACCGGGTCTTTCTGGGCGAGTGAGCGAACCAGGAGCAATGCGGTTCGTGCGGCAACCGGATGACTCTCGAGGTACGTGCGAATGCGAGTCGCGGATCGGCTGATCCAGCGGGAGGCTTCCTGGCGCGAGCTCGAACGGCTCGTTGATCAGGTGTCCGAGCGCCACATCCGCCGCTGCCAACCGGCGGATGTGCTTCGCCTGGGACAGCTTTACCGGGGCGTTTGCAGCGACCTCATGCTGGCCGAATCGTATGATCTTCCCCGGGACACGGTGGCGTACCTCCACGGGCTGGTGGGACGGGCGCACAATGCCCTGTACCGGGCCCAGGGATTTCACTTCCGGGACTGGGGTCGGGTCCTCTTCGACTCGGCCCCCCGGACGCTTCGCTCCGACCCGGCCCTCCGGCTGGCAGCGGCCGTCTTCGTGGTCTCGTTCCTGATCTGCGCCCTGGTGGCCGCTGCCCAGCCCGAGTTCTCACGGCAGGTGGTCGGCGACAAGGTCCTTGAGTCGATCGACCACATGTACTCTCGTCCGATCGACAGTCTGAGCAAGGAGGGGGCGGGACGCGATGATACGGCAATGGCCGGCTTTTACATCCAGCACAACACCTCGATCGGACTGAAGTGTTTTGCCTGGGGAATTCTTTTCGGGGTGGGAAGCCTCTTTCAGTTGCTGAGCAACGGCATCGTGCTGGGCACCCTTTTCGGCTACATGGCCGTCAGCCCTCACGCCTCGAACTTCTTCACCTTCGTGACCGCGCATACGAGCTTCGAGCTGACGGCCGTCGTGGTCGCCGGGGCGGCGGGTCTGCGGATGGGCTGGGGCCTGATCGACACCCAGGGCCAGAGCCGCCCGGCGTCGTTGCGGCGCGAGGCGACTCGTGCGCTGCCGGCGCTGGGCGCCTCCGTCGTGCTCTTCGTGCTGGCCGCCTTCATCGAGGGCTTCATCTCGGCCTCGGCCTTGCCCTACTGGGCCAAGGCCAGCGTGGCGATCCTGAGCGCTCTCTTGATCGTGGCGTTCCTGTCGCTCGGTGGCCGGGGCGGAAATCGCCGTCCCGGCGCGGGCTGACGGCCACGACCGTGCCCAGCCGTGCTCGAAGCCCTGCCGGCCGACCCGACCTCCGCTGTCTCGACGTTGCGTCCGATCTGACTTGGCGTTAGGATCGCGAAACGAGGTCATGCGAGGAGGACATACCAGGATCCCGCCGCCTCTTCCTGATCATGGATGAGGTCCGGCTTCCTTGGGATCCGTCCACGCTACGTGAGAAATCAGGAGGGGAGGCGAGACATGGCCGAAGAACGGGTGTTTTGCTATCGTCCCAGGTGCTCGCATCCGAGTTGCAACCAACTGGCGTTGTTCAAAGTCGGTGCGGTCTGGAGCGATGGGACGAGCCGGGAGCTGAAGAACTATGGGCTGACGTGCGAAACGCACCGACAGTCTCAGCTCGAGAGGGCTCGCCACAACCGAGATGGATTGAGGCTGGCCGAGGGCGAAACCGTCGGTCCTGTTGCCCTGTTCGTGCTGGAACCCGGCCGCCGGGATACCGACCTGGCCCAGGCGATGGACTCCGCTAGCGGCGGCAAGGCCGAGCTTTGATTGGGCTGCTCGGTTCCCTGACCGCGCGTTCTCTGAAGGCTACGGAACCGGCCGATTGTCGAACCAAGTTCGAGCAAGGGACATGGACGCCATGGCATGGGATGGAACCCAGGTCGGAGTGAGACCCCTGGTCGCGGGGGCGCGAGCGGACGATCGCCGCGGCAGCCGCTCGCCAGCCATGGCGGCAGGCTGGCGCAGCGTGGTCCTTGCCCTGGCCGTCACGTGCTGCGTGACAATGGCCACGGCGCGACCGGGGCGAACCGCCTCGGTACCGGCGGGAAACGACGAACTTCTCGGCAAGGCCGAGATTCCCGCCGCCTGGCGCACCCAGTTCTGGGCAAGTCCCAGCGGACGCGCGCTGCTGCGTCTCGATCCCAAGCAAGTGGCTGACCTGGTACCGGTCCAGTCCGGCCTCCGCTTCTGCCGCTGTCCCGCCTGCGGCGCCGAGGAACGCGACGAACCCCTGGTCTGGTCGCTCGAGCAGCCCAAGGCTCTCAAATGTCGCTGCTGCGGCGTGATCGTTCCCAGTGAGAAGTATCCGGCCAAGGCGAACGGCAAGGAGGTTCCCGAGGAGACGGTCGAGGTCCTTCCTGGGGTCATCCACCATTATCCTTATCACGCCGTGGAAGAGGGCAAGGCGCGCTATCCCGACGAGCGGCTCTTTCTTCAGGCCAGGATCGATTACGAGGCGAGGAAGCACCTGGCCAAAGCCGCGCTCTACGCCGCGGCCGAATCGCGCGCCCGGCCGCCGCCGGCCCGCGATCCCAGGCTGGCGGTTCTGGCCTGCGTGATCACCCTCAGGTTCGCACAGGTCTACCCCGCATACGCCACCCATTACGATCAGCCGGGCGGTTCCAAGTACATTCAGCCGGCGCGGCTACAGCCGCCATACCGGCGGGCTTATCAGACCGGGAAGTGGGAGTGGACCGGCAGTCTCGAGGTGCCGATGAACCTCGTGATGGCCTATGCCTTGATCCGGGATGACCCGGCGTGGGCCGAGGCCGGCAAGCTGCTCGATGATCCCGCGCCGAGGATGACGGTCGAACGCGAACTGTTCCGCGCCGCGGCCGAATTCGCGCGTGCGCAGCCCGAGGAGTTCTCGGAGGACGCGCTGCACGTCTATCGCGGAATGGTGGCAGTCGGACGACTGGTCGACGACCCGGCGCTCATCACTGAGGCCCGATCACGGCTCGACGGGTTCCTGCGTCGCGGCTTCTATCACGACGGGTTCTGGCGCCAGGCGGAGGTCCAGACTCACCGGAGAGTTCTGGACTTGCTAGATGGCTGGGTGGGCATCATGCTTGCCGGTGAGCCGGATGCGTCTCGTTCGATGCCGGCAAACTCCTCCGCGACGTTACCGCACCCGAGTCGAGCCGGGTCCGTCGCGGCCGGCATTCCCCTGATCGGTCTGGCCCGGGCGGCAAGCGCCACGATCGGGTCGCGACTTGCGGGCGACCAGGTCCAGCGGGCCACCTGGTCCGGCGTTGCCGCTCCGGTGGTCAACCGCCGTCCCGTACTGCTGGGGGGCGCGGGGCTGGCTCGCCTGGCTGTCGGCCGGTCGGCAACCGCTCTGGATCTTGAGGTTCGCGGGCTGGACAGCTACAGCGGGCCTCACTTTCAACGCCTGGCGATGCGGCTCTCGGCGGCCGGTGTGCCGGTCCTCGACGACCTGGACGAGTGCGGCGCGACGGCGACCGGGTGGGATCTTGCGACGGCCAGTCACAACACGGTCGTGGTCGATGGCCTGAACCAGCGGGAGACGCCGCTCCTGGCTGGCAAGCCGGCGGCGGGGAGCGATTTTCTCTTTTTCGCCGCCGATCCCGACTTCCAGGTGGTCAGCGCTGACGATCCGCGGGCCTATCCTCGTTCCGCCTCGCGCTATCGTCAGACCTTGGTTGTCACGGCCAGTGATCATAGTTGCTACGCGGTCTCGGTTTTCGAGGTCGAGGGCGGGTCACAGCACGACCAGTTCTTTCATGCCGCCCCGGGGCGAAACGACCGCTGGGCGTTGACCGTTCCCGCGAACCGGCCGCCGCCGAGCCTGCTCCCCTCGTCGATCACCTTCCTGCCAAGGGCGCGGCCCGAGCAGGGTCGATGGTTTGTGCAGTCTTACGGTGAGCTCCGTCTCGAAACGCAGGCCAGCTTGACCGGGCCGAGCCTGGTTATCCTGGCGGGTTCCGGGCTTCCGGCCGGGACAGCGGCACCACCGGGCACTTCGAAGGCGCAGGCAACAGACCTGCCTCCGAGTGTCCGCCTGCACCTGCTGGGCGATACCCCGATGGCCGTCTTCACGGCTGTCAGCCCCGATCCGACCAGGGCCGACAAGAAGAACCGGCTCGCCGGAGAGGAGCCCTGGCGCGCCAGCTTGATCTTGCGGCGTACCGCGCAGGGCCAGTCTCTCAATTCCAGATTTGTGACCCTGTTCGAGCCGGTCGGCAAGGCGTTTCAGCCGCTGCGGCGGGTCGGCCGGGTGTCCGCGTCGCCCGAGGTCGTGGTCCTGCGGGTCGAAACGATCGATGGCCTGGAATATGTCTTGGTGAATCTGAGACCGGGAGCAACCCAGCGGGTCCAGTTGCCGGGCGGGCGTTTTGTCTCTTTTGACGGTCTGGCGCTGCGGGTTCGCGAACACGGCCTGGTGCTGGCGGGTGGGACGTTCGCCGAGGGCTCGGGCCGCCTGGTCTCGCAGGCGAGTCTGGCCGGCACGCTGACCGCCAGCGTACGGAAAAGCACCGAGCGTGGACCTGGTTGGTTTCTCACGCCGGACCGCCTGGCCGACGATCCCGCGGTCGCCGGGCGGACCCTGATCGTTCAGCATGGAGACGGCAGTAGCCGCTCGTGGACCCTCGATTCTCTCGAATCGACCCCCGAAGGCACCCGGCTTCACGTCCGGGAAGAGCCGGGTTTCACGATCGATCCACCTGACCGCTCGGCCCGTTACTACCAGTTCCCGCAGGTCACCGTGCCCGGGCCGCACCGGTTCCATCTGGCCCAGATTGTTCGCTGAAAAAGCCTTAAGATTACCATAAACAAAAAATTGGAATGATTCATACCAGCCTCTTGACAACAGGGTTGCATTAGGTAGCTTTAACGCTGTCGGTCGTGATGCAATATGGTCGAAAGCCTCTCCGACCGGCCGAAGGATCGGCTTCGTTCATATGGCCTCTTCTCTGTTCCGGCCCCGTCGATCCGTAGCAATACGGGTCGCCGGGGTTTTTCTACTTTGCCCAGGGCCCATCAGGAGACTCGATCGCGTGTCGCAGCGGACGTGGCAAGGTTCGGGATCAAAGTACACGCTTTCCTGGGGCAATCAGCCCTGGACACTCGAGCTCGAGGCCGATCGTCCGGGGATGCGGATAGTCGACCGGCCGGAGGACTGTGTTCTGGCGCTCGACGGTATCGCCGCCGTCGGCCGTTTCGACCCCGATGCTCTCAGCGGGAAGTCGCTGGTCAGAGTGGAGCGCCGCGCGCAGCGGGTGGAAGCGACGTATGCCGCCTCGCGGTGGGGCGGTCTGGAGGTGCGGGCGAGCTGGAGTCCGACCTCCCGGCACAACGGGATCGACCTGGAGGTCCAGGTCTCGGCATCGTCGGTCGGCGAGCTGAGAGGGCTCGAGACTTTTGTCTTTTCTCGAATCGCCGCCCCTGGCGCTTCCACTGGTGAGCCGGACTCGATCTGGGTTCAGCCGCGCGATTCCCGGTCGGCGGGCTTCAGCTACGACGGTCGTATGCCGGCGGCCGATCTCCGGCGGCTCACCACCCTGCCCTTACACGACTCCATCGCGCCTGGTCTGTCCCAGGTCGCCGCCCTTGGTCCGGGTCGTGAGTCCGGAGGGCGATACCTGGAAATGGTGCACCCTCACGACGTCGCGCGGCGAATTTTCTGGGGACAGGGCAAGCCGGACTTGGCCATCACCGGGCAACTTCCCATCCGTTACGGTCTTTTCGGGCACGACCTCGAGAAGGGAGTCGTCATTCGCGCCCGGATCCGAGGGCTCTGGATCTCCGGGCGTGATATCGCCGTCCTGCCACCGGTCGCCCTGCGTGACTTTGTCGAAACACCACCACCTCTAGGCCCATGACGGCCGGGTGGAATTCATCCCCACGTCCAGCTCCATTCCGAGCTGCCAGACGGCAGGCGAATGGACCAGCAGAGGCGTCCGGTCGCGGGCTCGAACGAGGGCTCTGGCGTGGCCGGGACGGCATGCCAGGGTCCCAGTTCGGCCAGGCCCGGGCAGGTGATCTTGACCTTGAGAGTGACCGGGACGTTCAGCTCGGACTCGAAGCGTAGGCGGTGAACGTTGCCGCCGATGGGGCGCTCCAGGCGAAAGGTGATCTTGCCGCACGGAAAGCTGCGGGAAATGCCGGTCTGCGGCCAGGGCCCCGGGAGGATGGGTTGCAGGGTCAGCCGCCGATCGACCGCGTCGTATTCCAGGCCCCCCAGGTCGAGCATGGTGTTGATGAGCATGGCGTGCAACCGCCAGGCGTTGCCGCCCGGATTGGCTACCACCCGCGCCGACTCGGGCCCCCGGCCAGTGGGCCGAAGGACCAGTCCCAGAGGCGACATCCGGGTGAGGATCGCCTCGATCATCGCGATGGCCCGGTTCCAGTGCCGGCCCTGCCCCGTTTCCCGTCCGAGCTGGAGCAGGTAGCGGACCATCCAGAAAGTTCCCAGGCTCGAGACTTCTTGCTGGACGTGGGACAGCGTGCTCCGGCTGGCGGGGTTGGGCTCATAGGAAAACCAGGCGAGCACGTCGGGGTCGCCGCTGATCTTGTTATTGGCCCGGAGGATGGTTTGCGCGGTCTTCACCAGCCTCGGGTCCGATGCCGGCAAGAGCCCCAGCGGCGCGGCCAGGCCCAGCATGCTGACCTCGAGCTTGTCGGAACGATCGAGCGAGAAGTCGGGATGGTGGGTCCAGAGATCACGGAGCGTGGAGATTCTTCGGCCGCTGAGGAATCGCCCGGACTCCGGATCGATCATGCCGGGCGTGTCGCGGCGACCGGTCGCCGGCTCGCGCAGAATTCCCTCGTTCCAGATCCGGTCGGCAATAGCCTGCCACTGCTTCGCAGTCTCGGCCCTGCCTACGAGAACGGCCAGCCGGGCGGCAGCTCGCAGTCCCGCCACCACGCAGGCGTTTGAATAGAGGAAAGAACCGAAGATCTGATCGCCCATGCCGGCCGAGGAGATGAGGTGCAGTGATTCGTCCATGGTAAGACCGGGATGCCCGCCCGAATCACCCTGGCAGACCCGCGCAGCCTGCTCGACCATGGGCCAGACGCTGGAGACGAAAACCAGATCGCCAGTCTGCCGGTAATAGCGCTCAAGGCTCCAGGGAATCATGGCCGTCTGGTCCACGGCCGGCGTCTCCCATTCGGGAACGCCATCAATCGAGTACTTCTGGAACCAGTAAAGAAACGGATGGTGCGCGGTCCGCACCTTGTTCAGCCACAGGAGAACCCCCCTGCTGAACTCGGGGTGGCCCAGCCGCTCCATCGCACCGCCCACCCAGAGCGCATCGCGCGGCCAGCAATACGCACTCAGGCCCCGGTCGAGCCCGGAGGCAACCGCGCCGTGTTCGGCATCGGCATGCAGCGCCGCGGCCAGGGCCGACCGACGCAGGCTGACCGCATAGGACGCACGCGGAAAGTGGAGGTCGGGTACCGGCTCGATGAAGCGGTCCCATTCCAGGGCCGTGAGTTGCTCGACCTGGTTCAGGTCAGTATCGGGCGATCGGAACCAGGTGAGGGCCGGCCGCAGCCAGTGTTTGAACGTGCCCCGATCGCCGCTCCAGCCGGTGAACGCGCCGCTGACCAGAAGATCAACCGACACTGGCTTGCCGGCCGGCAGCTCGATCCACCGGTAGAGGATGGCCTCGTTGGGGCCCGTCGGCTCGCAATCCACGTCGCCGCGGGGGTCCAGCGCCAGCGCGAACTCGATCGTCGAATCGCGAGCGAGCTTGCGGTTGGAATGGCCGTGCCCCCGATTGATGGCCAGGAGAGCCCGATCCTGGTCGTGCCAGGAGAGCCCGATGTCGCCGACTCCGCCGTTGATCTCCGCCTGGACGTAGACGGCGATCATGGCCTGGCGCAGCTCCGTTCCCTCGTTGGTGATGCGGAACCGCTTGATGTACTGGCCCGGAGACTTCTCCTTGCCCTCGTTCTTGGGCATGCGGTCTCCCATGGCCACGAAATCCGTGATCAGCACACGGATCGGGCCGTGCCGCCAGGTCAGCTCCGTCGTCAGCAGGTTGGTCACGCCGGCGTAATTCTGAAACGATTCCCAGGCAGCTCTCTCGGTGAACCAATCGAGCCGGCGGCCGATCGCCAGGCCGCCGACGATCGCTCGAAAATGAGACCGGCTTTGCGGCAGGTCGCCTTCCCTGGGCCGGACGTTCGAATGCAGGCCCACGGTCGGAAAGTAAACGTCGTAGGTCGACCCCCGGCCGTCGATTCTGACCGTCATCATGCGGCTGCCGACCAGACCCTCGGCCGTGGCTCCCAGCAGATCCGGCGACTCCGTGCGATCGGGCAGGTTCGGTCGGACGATCGAATCCTGGTCGGCGCTGTGGGCAATCTCCCCACCTTCGTGCTCGGCGACCGAGCAGTAGTGCAATCGGACACCGACGGCCTGGGGAGGGATCGGCGCGTGCCAGAAGCTGTTTCCCGCCTTGTTCTCGATCCAGTAGGCCGGCATGCGGCCCAGGTCCAACTCGTCGGCCAGGATCTCCAGCCAGACGCGCTGATTGTGCTCGACGGGATGGGTGCCGATCACGGCCGCCGACCACATCCCGGCCCGGATCGGTCCTCCACCCCGGCCCTTCGCCGCCGTCTCGATCCAGGTTGCCAGCATCGCCAAGTTGCCTCGCGTCCTCGCCGGTCCAAACGGTCGAAGGTCCCGCCCCTCTTGATGTTCCTTCGATAAGTTTCCGCAGTACCGCGGGGAGCGAGTGATTGATTCTGTTCCTTTCCCGCAGCTGCGCCAAGGGGGAGGCAGGAGGCTTCGCAGCGATCGTGGTGAGCTGATCGACAGGCTTCACCCAGCCGCCATAATCCCGAGAACCGCAGGTCCTCGATCTATCGCCCACGACCGGCAATCGTTCTACTACCAGAAAAATCATACCTCGCGGAGGTTTTTTCGATGTATGCCTCATGGAACGCACGGGCTGTCGGTCTTGGGCTCACGGCTGGCGAGACCGTCGAGGTCGCGGCTCGGGCGGGTTTTGGCGCAGTGGATCTGCTGCTCCGAGACCTCGTTGAATCCGGCGTTGATCCGTGGTCGGTTCGCGGGCGAATGGACGAACTTGGACTGCGCGGGGGTGCTTGGCCCCTGCCAGTTCACTGGCGCGGTAACCCCGAGCAATTTGCGGAGGACCTCCGCGACCTGCCTCGATATGCTCGCGCGGCCGCGACGCTCGATCTGCAACGAACCGGGACCTGGGTCTTACCCGAGACGGATTCGACGTTTTTCCCCGGCACCGAAGGCGACGATCTGCTCAGGCAGACCGTCAGCTTGCACGTCGAGCGACTGGGCAAGATCGCCGGGATCCTGGCCGATCACGGCAGCCGACTCGGTCTCGAGATCATGGGACCGGCCTCGGCGCGGCGAGGTCCGGGCGCGGTCTTCGTGCACCAGTACCGTCGACTGGCCGAGCACCTAGGTGAGCTGCGGGCCGAGCACCCAAACGTCGGGGTGCTGGTCGATGCCTTCCACCTGTTTGCAGCCGGGGAGGGAGTAGAGGCGGGGTTTGTCTGGGGCGTCGATTCAGTGGTGTGGGTGCACGTGGCCGACTCAGCCGACCCGGATCGTCTCCGGCTGCTCGATCAGCAACGTGCCTTGCCGGGTGAAACCGGACTGGCCGATTGCCGGGGCCTGCTGAAACGGCTTGCCGAGGAGGGTTATGACGGCCCTGTAACGGTAGAACCGCTCAAGCACTGCCGGTCGCTGCAGGGACTGGATGCCCTGGCCACCGCTCGACGGACACTTGCATCTCTGCAAACCGTCTGGCCCAGCCCACTGGCGGATGCCTGCACCCGCCGCCCCAAGGCTTCAAGTATGACGATCAGACCATGACTTCCTCGAGCGCGCCCTTGCCGGTACGCTGAGGAGCGATCTCCTCGCGGTAGACCGGAACGTCGTGGGGAGCTTCGATACCGATGCGAATCTGGTTGCGGTCGATCTTGACCACCGTGATGACGATGTTGTCACCGATCACGATTCTCTCACCTAGCTTCCTGCTCAGAACCAGCATGGGAGTCTCCCGGTTGTCGTAAAGACGAGTAGTGAAAACCTCAAAATCCGATTCACACAAGACACGATTCTACGTAGAGCACATCCTGTGCCGGATGCCTGACAGGACGTGGTAACACAATACCTAAACCTTCGCGGCTATTTGTTTTCGGAGTTTCTTTCGACGTCCAGATGCGCCCTCTGTTTCGCACCGGGATGTCAACCCCGTCACTCTTTCTGATGTTGGCTTTGTAAAAAAGGGAAGTCGGGATAGCATTTCCATCGGTGCTTCCTGTTTGAGCGATTCGGAATGTGTTTTCCGACGGTCTGTCAGAGGAGGGCTTTTTCGAGAGCCTGTCTCATGACCTGGCTGCTTGGCTCTCGTCCCGACCAGAGGCGGATACCGATCACACCTTGGTTCACGAGCATGCCCAGTCCGTCGAGAACCGTGCACCCGCGCATCGCCGCGTCTCGCAAGAAGCGCGTCTGTGGAGGGTTGGGGATGAGATCGCAAACGATCATGCGGGGTTGGAGCGATTCGGTGTCAACCGGCAACCTCGCTTCCACGTCCGGAAAGAGGCCGATCGGTGTCGCATTGATGACGACGTCGGTGTCTTCAGGAATGTGATACTTACCTTCCCACGCGACGAGCGACGATGCGGCTGCGGTACGATCGCCCAGCAGTCGAACCAGAGCCTCGCCACGCTCCCGGGAGCGATTGACGATCGTGATTTGCGACGCGTGTGCAAGGCCGAGCTCGACCGCGATTGCGCGTGCCGCGCCCCCCGCGCCCAGGATCACCGCGCGCAATCCTCTGATCCCGTGGATGCCGGCCAGCGATTGCAGGAAGCCCTTGCCGTCGGTGTTGTCTCCCACCAGCTCTCCATGCCGGTTGATGACGCAATTCACCGCTCCGATAATCTTGGCCGCCGGGTTCAGGCGGTCCAGCAACGGGACCACGGCCACCTCGTGGGGAATCGTGCAGTTGAACCCCTTCCAGTTCATGGCCCGGGCACCCTTCACGGCGTCTCCCAGGGCTTCGGGTTTGACCTCGACGGTCAAGTAGCGCCAGTCCATTCCGATCTCGGCAAACGCGGCTTCGATCATCGCCTGGGTAGGGTTTTCGGCGACCGGGTCACCAAAGACACCGACAAGCTCCTGCCTGAAGCTGGTGCTGGGTTTCATGGCGTGGTCTCGTCTGATTTCGGGAAGGCTTGGTTGCAGATCGGCTGGGTCGCGAGCAGAGCTTAATCTTACCACAGATCGATGCGAAATGGTCGAAAACCGACGGCATCGGCCGCGACGCAGTAGTAGCGCACACCGCGCAAGTTTCCCTGAACCGCACGCGACCACTGGCCCTGCATGTGAAGATGACCGTAGACGCAGGCCGAAACTCCCGCCTCCTCGAAGCGAGCCACCCAGGGACCCGGCCTGCCGTAGGCGTCGAACGGAGGGTAGTGCCAGAGGAGGTAGAGCGGCTGCTCGCGGCTGGTTCTGAGCCGGGCTGCCAGTTCCAGCCCTCGCTCCAGTTCGCCCACTTCGTGGTCGATGACGGCCTGCTGCTCGGGAGGCAGTCCATCGCCGGCAGGACCCACGCCTCTCGTCCCGCAGACGATGACTCCGCCGACTGCCAGCGCGTCGCCCCCCACCGCGCGAAGTGATCGCCGCAGCAGCGGGCGGATTCGCTCGACGCCGTTCCACCAGGAGTCGTGGTTCCCGGGGGAGATCACCTTGGTTCCCGGCAATGCCTCCAGCCAGGCAAGATCCGGCTGTAATTCACGGTGGTTCCTGGCCATGGACAGATCGCCGGGCAGCAGCACGAGGTCCTCAGGCCGGACCGCCTCCTTCCACTGAGCCTCGATTCTGGCCGCATGGTCACGCCACCGCGCCGCATAGCGCTCGCGTCGCTCGGGCCGGGCAAACGAGAGGTGCAAGTCGGCGATCGCCCAGACATTCATGGCCGCGAATCGCTTCCGCCGCGGGCGAAGATGAAGCTCGAACACCGTGTCAAGAGCGCGCTTTCAGTCGGGACCGGGCGAAATCGAGAAGGAACGGGTTGGTGCGCTTCTCCCGGCCGATGGTCGTGGCCGGTCCGTGACCTGGGTAAACCTTCGTCTGGTCAGGGAGGTTCAGAAGCTTGGCGAAGATGCCCGACATGAGCTGTTCGTAATCGCCGCCCAGATCGGTTCGACCGATCGAGCCGGCAAACAGGACGTCACCCCCGATGACAAAGGGCGGGTCGTGGGCCGTGCATACGAAGACGACCGAGCCGGGGCTGTGGCCGGGAATCTCGCGGACCTCGAAAGAGAAACCCGCGATTTCGATCTTCTCGCCATCGTCCACCAGGCGATCGGGGGGTGGACTGGTGATCGGGATCCCAAATGGGCGGCTCAGATTGACATCGGCGTCGCTGAGCGCGGCGATCTCGTTACGGCCGATGACCAGCGGGGCGTCCGGATGGGCCTGCTTGAGCGCGGCGTTGCCCGCAATATGATCAACGTGCCCGTGCGTGTCCAGAATGGCCGCTAGCCGTAGTTTCCGCCTCTCCAGCAACTGGAGGATGGAACGGGAATCGAATCCGGGATCGAACACGATGGCGTCGGTCCGTCCCTCTTGCCAGAGGACAAATGCGTTCTGGCCGAAAGGCGCCGATTCAATGACCTCGATCGTGTAATTCGGTTGAGACACCAGCAATCCTTTCGTGGCACGAAGCCGCTGGAACGAACCGGTAGACCGAGAACCGGCAGGCTCAACCTTGGCGAGGGGCCGGATTGAGCGGGTGATCCGGATTGAGCGGGTGATAGCGCCTCTTTCCAGAGTGCTTGTTGGCGATTCGGTCAAGTCTCCTCATCCAGAAACCGAGCATAGCCGGGCGGGCAAAAAAACGCGAGACTTCGGCTTGGCGTACCAGTTGCGTGATAGAATAATCGTAAGTCAGCGGTTCGAGGTTTCTGGCCAATCCGCACTTCGAGTCGCGTGGCTCCGCAACCCTACAGACCGGAGCTCTGAAGGTGTCGCAGCCGGTAACCCGGCCGGGATGGCCGGACGGTGTTCGCTGCTGGTTCGCTCCTTGCGCAGAGGTCAACCAGGTCTTTTTCCTTACGAACGCTGGAAAACCGCGGTCGGGAGCGTAGCAGTCATGCCGACAGACCGATTTAGATCTCGGAGCGAGCCTGGCACCGGCTCGGCGCTCTCCCGCACCCGAGCCGGACTCTTCCTCCTGGCCGGCACACTCTCGGCAGCCTCTGTCCTGGCGGATACTCCCAGTACCGGGCCTGAGGACAAGCAAGCGAGCTCCGAGAAGGTTGCGGCAGACAGCTCGCAGGGCACCGTGAGGGCTGGATCGTCAATCGCCAATCGAACGGCACCCGGCGGAGCGACCTCGTCATCGGCAGTCGCCGCGCAGCGCGTTGCGCTCACGACGGGTCTGACGAGTACGCACTCCACACTCAAGCCGGATCTTTCGTCCCTTTCCAAGCCTGCTGCCCCGTCGGCCACGATCGTGGACGAGGCACCGACCGCGCGAGCCCTCCGGCTGATCACTGGCTGCCAGTCACGGTTTGAAAGTGTGACCGACTACACATGCACTTTCTACAAGCGTGAGCGGATCAACGGCCGGCTGACGCCTCTTTACGTGATGGCGATGAAGGCCCGGACCAAGCCCAGAAGCATCTATTTCAAGTTCGCGGACCCCTACAAGGGTCGTGAGGCGATCTTCGTCGAAGGACAGAACGGCGGCAAGATACTCGCGCACGACGTGGGATTCACCAAGTTGCTCGCCGGCACTCTTGAGCTCGAGCCCAGTTCGTCTCGGGCGATGGAAGACAACCG
This sequence comes from Isosphaeraceae bacterium, assembly GCA_049516015.1. GTDB lineage: Bacteria > Planctomycetota > Planctomycetia > Isosphaerales > Isosphaeraceae > Aquisphaera. Next base: position 21,349 of record JBEKTN010000029.1, read on the forward strand.
CCACCCGATCACCGACGCGGGCATAGGCGCGCTCATCGACACGGTCGCTCGCCGCTGGGCGGCCGAACTCAACTCGAACGAGTCCGTGATCGTCTTCGATTCCGACATGACCATCGGACCGCGACACTGCCAGCTCATCGAATCGATTCACACCCGCCGCCAGCCGGACTTCCAGTTCTACAAGGTGCGGCTATTCATCGACTCGGAACTGAACTTGCCGATCCGCTTCGAAGGCTACGAGTGGCCCAGGGAACCAGGTGCTCCCGCCGACCTGGCCGAGGAATACTCCTACGTCGACCTCAAACTCGACGTCGGCCTCGGCGACATCGATTTCGATGCCTGCAATCGCCAGTATTCCTTCGGTCGTTTCTGATCGCTCGATAGAGCTATCGATCATTCCCGTTCGGCTCATTCGTTGGGCCCAACTCGCTCTCTCCCGCACATTCGTTGTTATTGCCATAATTTTCACGTTTCGCCTGCGCGGTGCCGATACATGGGGAACGAAGGAGACGGAGTGCCCGACCGGTCATTTCCGACCGACGTCCTTGAACCTGGTTCATCGTCGTCGCCGGGATAGGTCAGTCGATCTCGCGAGATGGCGGTAGAAGCGACCTTGGCAGGCTGATGACCCTTCGCTAGAATCCGCCTCGTTTGCTGATTCGCGGTGGGGCCGATCGCTTGCCTGAGTCCGACGCACCTCTATCCAGTCGTCTTCATTCCCAAGCACTTCCGCTCATCGCCGATGATGGTGACCAATGGTTGCGCGGTCGGAGCGCTCCAGGTCGAGAGTGCAGCCGGTCGTCCCTGATCGTTCCATGGAAGGAGGCTGGATGAGCACGGTTCCTACCCCACTGGCCCAGACCCGAGTGCATGTTCGCTGGATGATTCGCCGCGACATGCCCGAGGTCCTGGCCATCGAGCATGCGAGTTTCGAGTATCCCTGGTGCGAGGAGGAGTTCCTCCGGATCCTCCGTCAGCGGAACTGCATCGGCATGGTTGCCGAGCTCGGTGAGCGAATCGTCGGGTTCATGATCTACGAGCTGCACCGCAACAAGATCCACGTCCTCAACTTCGCCACCCACCCGGAGCTGCGACGCCACGGCGTGGGCCGCCAGATGGTCGGCAAGCTGACCGGAAAACTCTCCTCCCAGAGGAGGAACCGTATCGCCCTCTTCGTGCGCGAGACCAACCTGCCGGCCCAGTTCTTCTTCCGGATTGTCGGCTTCCGCGCGGCCGAGGTCGTCCGCGAGCATTACCAGGATTCGGGCGAGGATGCCTACAGCATGTACTATCATCTCGACGAATCGGTCCTCGAGGCGCCTGCCACGATGAATCGCATCGCCAAACAGCTTGGTTCCTGAGACCGCGACGAACCGGACCCGGCCAATCATCCGAACCAAAGGGACCATCGCGGCCCGCTTGTGTAGCGCGGCGCGATGGTCTCCGCAATTCGGGGCTGGCCGGCTTCCCTACGCTGGCCGACTTTAATGGTCCTGCACGCTGGACTTCGGAATAATGAATCAGGGTGGTCGAAGGAATCAGGCGGCCACGCGACCGCACCCTTGGTGCATCACCCCGTCCCACGCCGAGGACGAGCAGAGCATTCTCGCCAATGAACGACAGCCTACCCACGAATGAGCCGGTCACCAGTTCTCATCCCGGCCCGGCCCACGCGGAAGTGCTGGCCGAGCCACCAGCGGACTGTCCCCCAACCCCGTCTGTTTCGCAGCCCGCTAGAGAAGAGTTCGCTTCCCGACTTGCCATGCTCGATCGGGTGGCCCTTCTGATCGGCTGGGGGCTTCCGCTGCTTGGCCTCATGGGTGGAACACGCATGTTGCTGGAATCGACTGATCATGCAGCATCGGTTCCGGGCGGCTGGCTCGCGGGTCTGCTCGGGGCGATCTGCATGCTTGGAACCTCTGTACTGGCTGGCCTGGGAGTGAGCTCGGTACTCCGCGTACTGGTCCAATGGTTATCGCTTCATCGCCAACCGCCCAAAGCCGAGAGCCAGTCGATCCTGGGATCGTTGGCCGAGCGAATCGACCAGTTGAGTGAGCGGCTGGCTGGGCCGCGCAGCCCATCCGCGCCGCTGCCTCCGGCTGCGGCGGCAACCTCCACAGACTGGCTCAGAGAGCAGTCGCTGGCCGAGATCCGGCGGATGATCCGGGCTGGGAAGTGGGACGAAGCAGCGGCGCTGCTGGACGGGTTTTCGCCCGCTGACCTCGACGATCCGCGGCTGTCGTCGCTGCGACAGGAGATTCAATCAGCTCGCGAGGCCGCCCGGTCCCAGCATCTGGCCCAGCTCAATGCGGCGCGGCAGGTCAGCGATCCCGACCGGGTGCTCGAGCTCCACCAGACCTTGATTCCCCTGCTCGACGCCGAAACCCGCGTCTCACTCGAGGCCGACCTCTCCCAATGGTTCCTGCGGTTGATTCACAACCGTTTGCGGACCGGCAAGATCCAGACCGACCTCGCCGTTCTGGCCGGCCGGATCGCTGACGCTTTCAGCCACACCGTGGCAGGAGCCAGCCTGCGCGCTTCGCTGCCCACCCTCCGCCGCAGCGCCGGGCTCTGCTCCCGTTGCGGCCAGCCCTACAACGGCCTTGCCAGCGCGTGCCCGGCCTGCCTGGCCCAGGCACAACCCCCGGCAAGGCCGCCAGCGCCGCCTGCCACTTGATCCGTTATCGGGGGGCGTGAAACGTGTCGGGAACACATTTCGGGCACATTGATGCAAAAATGAACCCTTTGGTCGGCGATCCGACTCCCCAGGGAACATCGATGAGCCGACTCGGCCTCATCCAAGAGGAATCGGCTTCAGGAGCCGTGCAGCCGCTAGGGTTTCAAAATGTTGCATGAGCTGGCATGCAAGGGCGGGAGAACGGACGAGAACCCCCACTTCGATGTTTCTGAGTTGAGCGGCTTCCGTGAAATTCGCAGAAGAAATGAAAGCCTGCATCTCATCTATCACGATGCACTTCGCGTGCAGGCTGGCTCGGCCGTGAGGGTCGAGATCGACCGATCGGGGATCGTAGTAAAGCTCAGGTAAGCGTCTACCTGGCCAGTCCTTCTCCTTGAATCGAGCGGCAAAACGCCTCACCACCTCGGCCTCGCTACTCGCGTCGCCATCGGGCCTCCGCACGTCGAGGAACATCCTGACATTCAGGTCAGGAATCTGTTCCATACGGTCAGCCAACGCTCGGAAAACCGTGTGTCCCTGATAGACCGCGTAGCCGGCGAGCATCACAGATTTGTTGGCGGTATGAAACAACTCACGGACTACGACGCCTGTATCGCGATTTGCGATTCCGCCCGTCTCAGGCCCCGTCCAAACAAGGTCGAACAGGTCTCTTGCAGAGCCATGTTCGGCTCGGTCGTGGATAATCAGGTCCGCGAGATCCGCAACCTGCGCCGGTGAATAGCCTCTGTTAGCCCGTTCTTGTAGCTCCGAGGTAATCGAGTCAGCGAAGTCTTGTGAGATGAATCGGCGGAGCGCGAATGCGGTCAATGGAAGTCGGAGTCTTCCAGATCGAAGAGCTGCCGATAGCTGCTTGAGATCATCGGTGGTCAAGTGGCAGAGGGTCGAACTCATGAGAGCTGACTCGCGAAGAACTCCGCTCCGAGTTGGTCAACGGTAGACACGACCAAGGATCGATCAAGGAAGTCATTATGCTGTTCGCAGCACGTCTCGGGAATGAGCAGGCAACCGTGACATGCAGCACCGTGGAGGAACCGAGTCTCGTGGGCATTGTCCGGGATATGTTGAGCGCAAACCGGGTCGTTCGAGCAGAGTCGTGCAAGGTCGATGGCCGCCTTCAGGTGACGTGCGATTTGGCGACCGGCTTCCACTAGTCCCCCCATCGTACCCTCCGAGTCCGGCGATCCTGTGTAGAGGAGGATCCCGTAGCCACCACCGCCCGGATAAATCCGTTCTCGGATAGAGCTGGACGGATAACCGCACTCAAGTGAAACTGCTGAGATCAGTAGATGCGAGAGTGAGTGCAAGAAGATATAAGGCAATTGTGGGAATAGCCGTTTCGACTGCTTGTGATCCGCCTTCCAGCAATCGAAGCCCGCATTAAGCTTTCGGCCTCGGCTCTGGACCTCGTTACGTGCCAACCACTTTTCGATTGCTTCACTGCGGATCTGGATGAAGACGCCCTCTCCACGGTTCTCGATTGCGGGTAGCCAGCTAAGCTCTCGCGCCAGGGGGGCCTGGACGACCCCCATTTCAAGTTCCCCTTGGACGTCAGGAGACGACGACTCGAATCGAGTGAAACCGACTTGGGCGGTGACCTCACGCAGTCGGTGGACGAGGACTACCCGCTCGACGATGTCCATCCAGGGCCATTTCTTGGAATCCTTCCACTGAGCGGTGGGCAGAGTGCGTGCAAAGAAACTGCCATCTGGCTTGTCGGATCCTATCTCTTCCCGGCTCGCGATGAGGGTTTCGAGTTCCGCTTGTTTGACCGACTTCTGCTCCCCGAGAGTGAAGCCATCCCCTCGGCGGCGTTTGATCTCCTCGTAGACCTCTTCATTGGTTAGGCCTTCCAAGGCCGCAGCAACCGGTGGCCTTCGCTTCCGGTCCTTCTCAAGTTCGTCGAGGTCCTGGATGTACTGGAGATGGTGCTCCCAAACCTGGTCCACGGCCTGTGAGACGGCCTCATCCCGGTCGGGTAGGGAGATGACGTTTATCTTCTGGGGGAAGTAGGCGTTGCTAGCCGATCGGACCAGCAACCGATTCGGAGCCCCGCACGATTCTTTGGTGTACGGGCCGAGCCATGGTCGCGATCCGTTGCAGTTTCCGAGCGGAGGATTCTCCCCCATCCGAGTGGCCTCGAAGAAGGGTCGTTCGACCTTGCACTCGCAGCGGATCACGATCTCCGCCAGGTCACCACTGGTTCCCCGTTCGTCCATCCAAAGAGCACGATGTGCCAGTTTACAGTCTGACTGACCTTGATGGACGAAGGCGTACCAGTCGATGTCGTCGATGTGCCCCTTCCTGCAAGCCTGGACAAAGCGGACCGGCACGACTGGCTGAGACACTCGATCCTCGTCGATGAATCGCCCCTTCGTGAGCGCCGATCGGTGGACCAGGCGACGAGCACGGCCCGTACGCCCCTTCTCGTACTCATAGGAGATGACGGACTGTGTGATGAACCATTCCGGAAATTGCCAAGCTACGATTTTTGGTTTCCGTTTGGAGGCTGGGTCATCGTCGTCCGGGGGCGGTGCATGAAGCGCGAGGTCCGGAACCTTGATTCCCTGCTTCTCAAAGTAGTCCTTGAGGTTGTCCACGAGCCGGGGCTCGAGGATCTGCTCGCCTTTGTCCCAATATTCAAGCCCGGCAATGATGACGGACGACTTCGGCAGGTCGAGCATCGAGCCGGGACCGAAAGTCGTGACGACCTGGCTCTGGCGAATCTGCCCATGTGGCTTAACAGCTTTCTTGGACCTGGGAGCAGTCATGAGGACTCCTCCGGAAGCTCGACATCGTCGTCGGGGCGATCGAGAGTGCGCATTTGGACGTTGACGCTGGGCTCGACATCTCGCATCGACCGATTCGCTCGGAACTTCCAGTGAACGCGTGGAAGACTTGCCAGGTCAGGGTCAAGAATCTCGCGAAGGAGCGGTTGGGCCGCACCGACTTCGGAGCGATTGTATTGCAGGGCGATCGCCTTTTGTTGGTAGTCGTGGGCGATCTGCTCCCATGAGTCGAGAAGGTCGTCCGCTCGCTGCCGGACCCGAACGCGTAGAGCCTCCTTCGATTCAGGATCGTCCTGAACGTGCGCGGCGGCTTGGGATGCGCGCTCGGCCAGTGCATTTGCCACCCATTCGAGCGATTGCCTTCGTGTGAGGATCTCGCTCGCCCCCTTTGGTGGTGTCATACCCTCGCCCTCTTGTCGAGCCAGAGCGACGAGAGTGCCAGCCAAGCCCCGGTCGAGTGCGCGGGGTGAGAAAGGCGTCACGCTGGTCGCCTCCACCGATCGATAGAAGGCTTGGTGGAAGACCTCGAAGCGTTCGTAGTGGGAACGGTCTCGTGGACGGTGGACGTTGAGCAGGGTGACGACCAAGCCCGGCCGCTTCGGGTCGCGACCTACGCGGCTGGTCGCCTGAATGTACTCAGCGCACGTCTTGGGCTGGCCGAGGACAACCATGAGTCCCAATCGAATGATGTCGAGTCCCACGGAGATCATGTTCGTGGCGATGGCGACGTCGACGTGCTCGTTCTCATGGAACCGGATCGCCAGCCGTCGCTTGGCGTCCGCAACCTTGTTCGTTGATTCCCGAGATGTCAGCTCGACGAGTTCGAAGTCGATCGTCCGATTGGCGAAAGGCCCTTCGGATTGGTTGACACGTTTTCGGCGGCTGTACTCGGTCAAGCGAATCGTCACCTCATCCTCGACGATGCGGCGACTGCCTCCCAGTTCTCGCAAGCTGTTGAAGTAGCCCACCAGGCTCATGTAAGGGTCGGCCGCGTTCTCGGGGTTCTTCTTCCCCCCGTCGGCCTCGTATGCCTTCTGAGCAGCTCCCAGAAGAGCGAGGTACGTACGCAACATGACCACCTTCAGGCTTCGTCCCTGAGCGGCGATACCGAGGTAGAGCCTGGGATTCGTTTCCTCTCGCGTATGGGTCTCGGCGAAGAAGGAAGAGCGCCGATTCGGGCCGGGTGGAGGAAAGACGTCAACGACTCGGCGATTGAACAAGGACAGGATCTGCTTCTCGGCCCTCCTGACGGTCGCAGTCGAGGCGATGATCTTGGGGCCGACCGCCTTGCCACCGACCTCTCGGGTACACAGCGCATCGAGAGCCGATTCGTATAATCCCACCATCGTCCCCATCGGCCCGGAGATCAGGTGGAGCTCGTCCTGGATGATGAGGTCCGGCGGTGGCAGTGGAGCTGCGAGTGGCCGCCCGATTCCGGTATCACAGGGGCCGTAGAAGCCGTTCTGATCGTGACGTTCGACACGACCAAAGAACGCCCCCACCTGTCCGGTCCAGGGCATGGCCGCGAACTTGTCGACAGTGGCGATCATGAAACAAGGCAATCGTCGATAGATTGGCTCATCGACGGCCTGGATCGGAAGCGGACGATTGCGGGTGAAATCACAGTCTCGGTTGGCACACACGACCCGCAGCTCGTCCGGCTCATCGCTATTGAGCCTGCTGTTCCTCCAGAGCGAAAACGACGTCTTCTTGAACTTGGTTCCGCACCAGGGGCAATTCTCGAGCGGAATGGGCGATGGTCTTCGATCGTCATTCTGAAACGAGATTGTTTTTAGCCGCGCGGATTGAGGGTCGTTGTCTCCCTTGCGTCCCATCCGGTTGGGAGTGGCCGCTCGGCCGACCCATAGACCGATCTCGAACGGCCACGGGCCCAGCTTCTCCGGGTCGTTGTATCGCTCGAGTTCCATCGCGCAGATGAGGGTCGCGGCACGGCCGAGCTGGTCGAGAGTCAGCAGCCGGAGCGTGTACCTCATGAGAACACTCAGACCGGCGGACTGGATGCCTGGATTCTTCATCCTTCGGTACACGAGCGTGAAGGCGGCCAAACCGAGGTAGGCTTCGGTCTTGCCACCGCCAGTCGGGAAGAAGAGGAGATCAACGACCTCGCGGTCTTGGTCAAGCGGGTTGACGATGCCTGGTAGGTTCATCAGCAGGAAGGCGAGCTGGAACGGACGCCAGCGTGGTGACTCAACTTCCGCGGGTTTCTTGTTCTGAATGACCGCGAATCGTTGGCGGGCCGCGCGAGCCATGACTTTGTTGGCGATTCGGAACGCGTCGAGAACCTGAGGATCGGCGAGGAGCTTGATGCCATCCTCGATCCGTGTCGCCGCATGCTCGGCCCGGTGGAGCAACTCGTCCGAGACTTCTCGCCGCGAGGCCTGGTCTGCCGGGACGAGAGACTTCTGGCTCTCGATCCAGTTGCGATACTGCTTCACGAAAGGTAGGAGTTGGTCGCGGGCTTGATCCGCGTTGCTCAAGACCGCCAATTGCTCGATCTCGAGGGTGACGCCGTGAATGTCGGAGGGGGCGACAAACTCCACTCCGGCGTCGGGAACCCAACACGTTTGGACGGTGTGGCACCCCCCATCAGGGCTGACTATCGCGTGCGTGGCAACGTTGTGGCCGACGGCGTACTCGTAGACGTCACGATACTGGAGGTCGCCCATGCGCTCATCCCACTCGCCCTCATCGCGACCGCAGACGTTGGGACGTGCGACGAGCGGTTGCGACGACTCGACCTCAAGTTGGGCCTGGAAGGCGAAGCATGTGTCCCGGAGTTCATCGGACGCGGGACGGCGATGGTTCACGAGGAAAATCGAAACCGATCGGGTGCCTGGGGGCACCATGCCTTGCGCAATTCCGATGGCCTGGACCGGCCTGGCGAGAACGGACAGCTCCAGAGCGAACCGGGAGTCGCCGCTGTTCGGCACAGGGATCACTTTGGATGTAATAGATGCTGCCTTGAGGTTGACGAGCACGACTTCCTCATGAGGTGTGCGCTTCCAGGCCACAGGGCCTTTGACGGGTTGCAGGATCACTCCAGGGGGTTGGACAGCTTGCTCGACCGCAATGACTTTCGTGGCGTCCGCGACGGATTCGTGGCTGTAGTCTCCCCAGCGAACAAGGACCTTGAACTGCTTCGTTTCCGGGGAGATGAGCAGGCTCAGCCCCATGGATGAAGGGAGCAGAGCCCGACGGGCGGCCGGTTTCTCCGGCTCCCGGGCGTCGTCGGTTCCCCCAGCTTCATCGGCCGCCCCATCCATTTCATCGTCGGCGGTCTCGTCGCCACGCTGGGACTCGCTCGCCTCGAGCGGGACCAGGAATCCGGTGAGGTACCAACGTGACGGCGCTTGACTGAGGATCTCCGCTTCGAGGTCCGAGCCGTTCTCGGGGCCTACCAGGTCCAGTCGCAAGGCTTCGACAAGTTCGCTTCGGACATCGACGGGCTTCATCGCCACGTTCCTCCGAGCCAAAGGTCTTGAGCCAGATGTTCATCACTCAGTGAGATCGTCGAGAGAGAAGGGACGCGGTTCTCCCTTGCGAACTTCCACACACACGACGCGAGCCACGTAAGACCGTTTGGGTGGGACGGACCGATAGCCGACCTCGCCCTGGAAGGTCTCCAGATCGTCCGATAAGCGAATCGATTCGGCGGACCGGCGATGCCTCCACAGGTTGCCTAGCTGCCTCTGGATCTCGAGGCCCTCGGGTCCCTCGGCCGGGGAAAGATCGCGCCATGGGTCATGGCTGGGCCACGAAAACGGCGACATTCCCCAGTCGGCTTGAATCACACTCATTGGATCAACTCCCGTGCTCGATCGGTGATGCACGCCTCGAACAGTAGGTTTTTGCGGATGTGCAAATCTTCAAAAAGTTTCCGCATGGGATGTCGAATCGATAGTGGCTAGACTCACTCATTATCGCAACTCTAGCCGATTTCGATGAAACTCACCACGCGTTTCCTCGGTTTGATCGCAACCTCGATCAGGTCCATGCGGGTGATGTAGCCCATGAGCGCCTCGCTATCCAGATTCCGGGACAATCGCCACTCTTCATCGGGGCAAAGTCGATCATTTCTCATCGGACAGCCGAGGCATGATCCAACCACTTGATTCGGGCATTCGTCTGGGACAACCGGCTTCCGTCAATCGATCCCTTTTCGTAGAATCAACTTACGCGAAGCTAATCCGTTAGCGAGGCGTACAGGACTTCCTGGACCCCTGACAATTCCTCTACCGGGGAGCGGCGAAGCATATCTGACGGGAGGATGAACAAAAACACCTCGAAGAGTGAGGGACGGGTCAATGCCAGCCGGATCGAGTTCGCCCGAAGTTGAGCGAATCGCCAGCGATGTAGAGACGGGAAGGCAACAGGTACTGGTGATCCTGTTCATCCCGAGTCATGATCGAGACGAGAAGGAGCTGAAGACGCGGGACCTTTGGGCGGATGCCGCCCTCAATCTCTTCGCAGACCTGTTCGGAGGAGCGACTGCCTTTGACACGTATGCGGGGATCTATCGGGACAAATCGCGGGGTAAGGATTTGAAGGATAAGCCCATACTCGTGGAAGCTTACACCGAAATCGAGAGAGTGAGAAATCTTGACGTCCTAAATAATCTCGTTTCCTTCATGAAAAGGATGGGCAAAGAGGCAAAGCAAGCGGCGGTCGCTGTCGTCATCAACAACGTTTTCCACGAGATCACCAACTTTTGACCTCGGGCAGTCGACCCGGAGGCGACAATGGAAGATCTGAATCAGCTCGCGATCAGCAAGATCCTGGGCAGTAAGATCAAGCGGGTCGAGTCCCTAGGCTTCGGCGGCTTCTCTGAGCTGTCCACCACGGAGGAGATTCAGAAAGCTTTGCGCGGAGAACGGCGAACCGTCCAGTCGCCGGAGTTCGACTACGAACAGGACGCCGTCGTGGTTCAGGCTTTCGAGGATGTCCGTGACGGGGCACCGACCGATGAGTTGCTGTGGAACAAGGAGCTTGCCCAGTCCCTTGCCGGGAGGTGTCGGGAACTCGGCTTGGATGCACCGAACTCCTACCTCATTCGTAGGCTCATCAACGTGCGGAAGAACTCCCCTCGGTATCGCAAGCATGGCATCGTGATCAGCTCAACCACCAAAAAGGTGGTTCACCCCAGCATCGTGGGCGAATTCGCTCATGTCATCGAGTTCGCGTTGGTGAAGCTCCGCTATCGCTACGGTTGCTCCATAGATGATATTTTGATGGATGAGTCTCTCGGTGACAGCTTCGAGGAGTTGGCTCATCAAATCGCCCCCTCCGCCTCCAGCCGGGATTTGCGGCTTGGGGCCCTGTACATTCGCAAGAATCGGGCGTTTGAGAAGGACGATCGAGAGAAGCTAAACGCCCTCGATATCGCGATGTTGGAGGGAGCATGGAAAGGAGCCGTGAGCCTGTCGAAAGTGAGATCCGATGATGTACCGGCATCTCCCGGTCTGATCGAACTTAAGGAGGACGACCGTTACCTCTACATTTCGCACAACAAGAATATCCAATCGGCGGTGTGTCAGTTGGGTACCGGGGACGCCTTCCGGTTAATGGCGAGCAGTTTCTGGAAGCCAAAACTGGAGACGATCACCCTTTGTTTCGCGGCGGGTCGAAAAGTGGCCGGTGTTTCCATCGAGACGTGGGAGCGCAAGCTGATCCACGATCTGAATCCGGTCTTCAATTGGCCGATGCCACAAAACGCCGCATGAACGAATGTCGCTCAGAAATTGCACCAGAGCACTTCGGTCATGCGTCGCTTGGTTTCTCCGCCGGCCGCGTTATTCGGCAATTCAAACGTATGTCTAGTCCACTTCCCGAGCGCGGATTCATAGAGAGCTGAGGGATAACCCGAGAGCATGACCTTGCCCTTGCATTCGAGCAGGGTAGCGAGAAGTTGTCGATGTTCTTCCTCGCTCATTTCATGCGAATAAGCATCTGTTGCCGTTCTCGTTTCGTGAAGGTACGGTGGGTCGCAGTAGAAAAGGGTCCCGGGTGTATCCTCACGCCTGATCAGCTCGAGCGCGGGCATGCTTTCGATCAAGACTCGGCTCAGCCGGGAATGAACTTCAGATAGACCTTCAATTGCTGACAACCACTCGGACACATTGCCGTTCATCCGCCGACGGGTTCGGTTCCGCGTGACCGACGTAAAGCCGTGCATCAAGCCGGATCGACTTTGTCGGCAATCGACGAAGAACGCGACAGCGTCGGAAACCGAATCATTCCCATAGGAGTGGCTGTGAGCCTCCTCCCATTCCTGCCTCGCCATGGGTATGGCCTCCACCCTGCGGCGAAAGGACGCAAAGGCGCCAGTATCGCGGAGCACGCGCCAGAAATTGATCAAACGCCCGTTGATGTCGTTGACGACTTCGGAAACGCCCTTGTGGGGAAAGAGCCACAAGGCGGGATCCTCGGGGTTGCGGGCCAAAAGCACCGCTCCTCCACCAAAAAACGGCTCGACGTAGTGCAAATGAGGCGGCATCAAGCTCACGATTCTCGAAGCCAAATAGTATTTGCCACCATGCCATTTCAAGGGTAAGTTCATCCCGGTCCTGCCTGTGATAATCGGTTCGTGTCTTGACTACGATGAATCGTCGGAGTGGCGTATATTGAATCTTGAAGGATGGGTCAAGCCCAGGGCTTACGCATCACAATAGCGAACCTGGGTCATATGGAAAGTTTCATATACTGAGCAAACCCAGACTTTTGCCCTTCAGTTTTGCGACTTTTCAATAGTGTTGTGACCAATACAGC
>JBEKTN010000030.1:0-38737 GCA_049516015.1 Isosphaeraceae bacterium
CGCAAATTCCCCTCATCCGGCCGTTCCGGCCCGACCCCGCAAGCGGGGTTCCCCCCGCTCCCCGCGGGAGAAGGAGAGGACGTCCCGCCGCGTCTGCAACTCAACGGTAAAACGCGCTAGTGCGTGGCCAAAGTTTCTCCTGCCTTGTCTCTGTTGTCTGTCGCTCCTTTCCTTTAGCTCCTGTCATCGTCCAGCGCGGCTTGCCCCGCGGGCCGTGACGAGGCTCTCGAATTTTTCTGGAATTTGCGTTTGACAGGTTTTGGAAGAGCCGAAACAATAAGGTCGGACTGACGTATGCGATCCCCGGCTCACTCATGGGAATCGTCCGATCCATGGCCCGGATCCTCGCCATTTTAAGTCTGGTCGTCACATGTGGCATCAGCCTCACGGAAGTCAACCGTGGGCCTGCTGGCGATCGGACCGATCCGGGTTATATCCAGAACCTGCGCAGACCTATCAACCCTGCCGGTCTGGGTGACTGTACCTTCAATCGGGGTACTCAGGTCTTCGTTCTCTCGGATCGGGTGGTCGATTGTGATGAGAATGACAATGAAGCTGACTTCCGGGAGGTCGGCGAACCGCCCCGAACCTTCGAGCAGGTTCGGGACTTGATTTCGCGGACTGTAGCTCACCCCGTCACCTTCATCACTCCCCTGGCCGCGCCTGCGTGGCGAACTCCCCTTCTCTGCTAGCGATCTTGAGTTGCTCGTGTAGCCGTGTCGGATCAAGTCTGCGACACGGCCGCCGATCGACGCGATCAGGATTGGCGATGCCGTGTCGATCGGACCCCGGCCACCCCGAGTGGTCGTCCGGGTCGTACCTCGAGATCGGGTTCTTGCTCCCGCGTGAGCCCCGACCTTCACCTGCCGGTAGCCTTCCTTCGAGAACGTCGGGGGCAGAATCCCCCACCGGCAGCCTGTCCAAAACGCTGGATCTTTCTCCGGTCAAGCCGATGTGGTGCGGACGCCGGGCTCACTTGCCAAGTGGCCCGAGGGTGGATTCCCCGCCTTCATCGTCTCGCAGCCGGACGATCGAAATCACTTCAGGCTATCACACGGGACACTGATATGGTCTGGAACGACGTTCAATTCGCTGGCGGGGTTTCCATCCTGGAGATGGTGAGCTTCGAGGAGGAGCCCTGGCTTCACGGGACCGTGCCGGACGTGGTGCCGGTCCCTGACGTAATTCACGCGGTCCCGACATTGCCCGCCGGGAAGGCAGCGGTATTCGAGGAGACCGCGTCCGGGCTGAAGATCCGCTGCGACAAGCAGCGCGGGATCCTGGAAATCGTCGACCCCCGGATGTTCCGTCCCGGGAGAGAGACGTTCTGCCGGGTGTTGAGCGACTCGGCCATCAGCCTCAGCGGTGCATCGAGCGTCGATCTGGAGCTCCAGGCCCACTTGTACCGGTTCCATTTCGAGCCGGACAGGTTCGATGAGGCCGAGCTCGCTCATCGTGTCGCGCTGGCCATCGAGGCGGCTACGATGGCCGTGCAACTGGAAGCCTCGGGCTTCGTCGATGGGCGGATCAACAGCGCTTTACAGGAGCCTGCGATCACCAGCGGGCGACCAGAAAAGCTGCCGGTCACGACCAGTTCGGATCGCTGCAGCTGCATGGCTTTGGGTGGCGGCTCGCTGATGGTAGGTGTTGCGGGACTGATCCTGCCGGGCATCCCCTCGGCGCCTTTCCTCCTGTTGTCGGCCCATTACTTCATGCAATCCTCGACCACGCTTCAGCGCTGGCTTGATGGTATGCCTAAGGTCGGCGAGATCGTTCGCAAGCTCAAGGCATCAGGGGGAATGGTCCTCAATCGATCGTTGCTGGTGAAGACCCTTGGCATGGGGATCCTGCTCGGCCTGATGTTCCTCGTGATCCATCCGCCACTCCCCCTGATCATGGCGATCGAGTTGGGGCTGATAGTGTTCTTCGGCCTCCGCGAAATAGGCGATCTCGGGCCTCTCTCCGGAGGGATCTCGAAGGTCTTTGCGTGAGTCTCTGTCTGTCCACGCCATTCCAATTGGCCGCGAGAGCACGCTCAACTTCCAGCCGTTGGGGGTGAATGATGTTCCTCGATTGGATCTCCTCGATCATCCAGATCATGCTCGTCAATGTCGTGCTCTCAGGCGACAACGCCATGGTCATCGCACTAGCCGCCAACAGCCTACCCCCCGAAAAGCGGCGACGGGCGATGCTCTGGGGCAGTGGCCTGGCGATTGGAATGCGCATGGTCCTGACCTTCGCGGTCTCTTACGTTCTGCTGATACCGGGACTGAGGTTTCTCGGCGCCGTTCTGCTGGCGTACATTGCGTGCAAGTTGATCCAGGAGCAGGCCGATCAGGCCGGGGATGCAGCCCCGACCCCGACCAGCACCGGAACCGCGATTGCCCGCATTGCGCTAGCGGACCTGGTCATGAGCCTGGACAACGTGATCGCCATCGCCGGGGTTGCTCAAGCTGATCCACTCCGCCTGTTCCTCGGACTGGCGCTCTCGATCGCGATGATCCTTGCCCTCAGTACTGCGATCGTGGCCATCATGAGCCGCTTTCGGTGGATCGTTTACCTGGGGACGGGAGTTCTCGCTCTCGCGGCCGCCAACATGATGGGGCACGACATCGAGGCGGCGAGGCAATTGAGCGTCACCGTGAGCCAGCACGCCAGCAGCGTCGGGCAGGGGGCCTGGCCGTTGCGTCTGGCGCTAGTGGTCGTCTGCCTGACCTCGAATTACTGGTGGCCAAGGGGCCGCTCGTGGGGTGCCATGTAGCGCAGGCTGCTACGGCGGATGCAAAACGGGCGCGGGGCAAACTGGGGTGGACCCCGAGCTTGCCCCGTGCTCCCGGTTGGACTCACCACTCACTTTGCCGTGGCCAGCTTCTTCTCGCCGGTCTTGGCCGGTTCGCTCTTGGTGCCCACCCAGTCGATGAGGATCGGGACGGCGATATAGACGGTGCTGTAAGTACCGCTCAGGAAGCCGACGACGAGGGCGCAGGCAAAGCCATGCAGACCCTCGCCGCCCAGGATGTAAAGGATGACCACGACGAGCCAGGCCGTCAGCGCCGTCAGGATCGTCCGGCTCAAGGTCTGGTTGATGGCGTCGTTGACCAACTTATTGGTCAAGTAGGGTGTCTTTCCCTTGATCTCGCGGATCCGGTCGAAGATCACGATCGTGTCGTTGACCGAGAAGCCGATCAGGGTCAGGAACGCCGCCACTATCGGCAAGTCGATTTTGAACTGATCGATCATCAGCAGGCTGCTGATGATCGGGATCCTGACCAGCCAGTAGCTGACGGCGATCGCGCCCAGGGTGATCAAGACGTCGTGGACCACGGCGAGCACGGCCGCCAGCCCGTAGATGAACGAATGGAATCGCCACCAGAGGTAGACGATGATGATCACCCAGCTTGCCACGGTGGCGATCAGGGCGAGGGTTCTCGTCTCGCTGGCCACGGTGCCGCCGAAGATCGTGATCCGCTCGAAGAGAAGGTCGCGGTTGCTGGCCAGCGACTCCTTGAGCTTGCCGATCTGGGCCTGGGCAATATCCGGTTCCAGGTCGGTCCGCAGCACGAGGTCAGTACTTGCCGCCGTGCCGGATTCCTTGGCTGGTCCTTCCGAGATCTCGAACCGGGTGGTTGGGTTTGCGATGCCAGCACCTTCCAGGACCTTGGCGAACTCGGCCGCCACCACCTGGGCGGGAGCCTGGGTGCTATTGAAAGCCGTGGTGTTGAAACTCAGAGGATACTCCCGGCCGCCGGCGAATCGCGTGGTGAGCGCGGGGCTCGTCTTGGAAGCATCACCCGCGGCCGCTCCGGGGATCGGCTTCGCGTTGCCCACGGTCATTTCGACCTTGGCCAGAGCCGGCCCAAAGGCTTCAATGATCTTGTTCTTGACCTTGTCCTTCTCCTGCTGGGAGTCCTGGTCGGTTGCTGTCGTGCGGATGTTGAACCGCGCCAGCTTGGTGTCGTTGCCGACCCGGAGGCTCTCGACGGTCACGTCGGGCAGCACACTCGCCTTCTGGCGGACGAACTCCGCCCGCCTCGACTCGGAGAGCGACTGAACGGTCGGGTCGGACTCATTGAGCCGGATGGTGACCAGCGTCCCGCCCGTGAAGTCGATGTTATACATCGTCCGGCCGCGGGCGAAGAAGGCGACCAGGCCAAGGAGAATGAGGATCAGCGAGCCGGCCATGCAGTAATAGCGCGGGCCGATGAAATCGATGTTGGTCTTGTCCCACATCTTGAGCATCCGCAACTGCTTGACCCAGCCCTGGGCATAGGCGGTCTCGAAGATCACCCGCGACATGAAGACGGCAGTGTACAGGTTCCAGAGCATGCCGATGATCATGGTCAAGGCGAAGCCCTTGACTTCCTCGGTGCCCACGGCGTAGAGCACGATCGCGGCCAGCAAGTTCGTGACGTGCGAGTCGAAGATCGTGACCCAGGCACGGTTGAACCCGTTGCGGATCTGCTGGGCGATGCTGGCGCCTCGTTCCTTTTCCTCGCGCATTCGCTCGAAAACCAGCACGTTGGCATCGACGGCCATGCCGATGGTGAGCGCCAGTCCGGCCAGTCCAGGCAATGAGAACGTGGCCTGCATGAAGGCCATGGTGCCGATCAACAAGATCATGTTGGCCACCAAGGCGATGACGGCCACGATGCCTGCGAACCGGTAGTAGAAGACCATGAAGATCGGCACGACCAGCATCGACACCCAGATGGCGCGCCAGCCCTTGGCGATCGAGTCTTCGCCCAGGGTTGGGCCGACCTTTTCTTCCTGGGCCGGCGTTGGGTTCAGGCTTGCCGGCAGGCTGCCCGCCTGGAGAATGTTGATCAGGTGCTGAACTTCCTTGGGCTTGAACCCCTGGCCGCCTCCCTCGATGATTCCCGAATCACGGATCTCGGAGTTGATCGACGGGGCCGACATCACCAGGTTGTCCAGCAGGATTGCCAGTTGGTACTTGAACGCGTCTCCTTCCTCGGGGAGGTGCTCGCGGGTGAGCTGGCCGAACTGCCGGGCGCCCTTGCGGTTGAACTGGAATCCGACAGCCGGCTGAAGCCGCTCATCAGTCGTGGCGTAGGCTCGCGACAGGTAGCTGCCGGTCACGTTCTGCCGGTCCAGGCCACAGAGGATATAGATCTCTGAGCGGCCCGGTGAGACCTTTTCTTCGCGGACGATCGGGTCGGTGGGGCGGGGATTGCTGGGATCACCGCCATGGATGGCGCTGGGGTTGTACTCGATCCGGTAGGAACTGATCGACTTCAGGCCATGGGGACGAGCCAGCGTCAGGATGGTGGCCGTGTTTCGGCTGACCGGGATGTTCACGGTCTGGTCGGGTCCCTCATCGCCCTTGCCGGTCAGGGTGACGTCGGTACCCGCGTACAGGTCTTTCTTCCACTTCTGCTGAAGGTCCGTGATGGTATCGCTGGTGAAGGTCGGGCTGGTGCCGGTCGAGATCTCGCCCAGGCGAGCCCACTTGTAACGCGCGGGGGGCTTGGCCAAGCCCTGGGGCCCCAGGGCGCGGTCCACCGCCGCGGCATCATGCTTGCGGTTGGCCAGGATGCGGAACTCAAGTGAGCCGACATCCGTCAGCATCTTCTTGACTTCCTCGACCTCCTCATCGTTGGCCAGTGGCAGGATGATCTCGATGCGGTTGCTGCCGATCTTGCGGATCGGGGTCTCCTTGACGCCTTGCGGGTCGGCGCGCTGCTTCAATGCCGAGATCAGCTCGTCCATGTTGAAGTTGGGGCCGAGGTTTTCCCGCGCGACCTCGTAGACGAGAATCGTCCCACCCGAGAGGTCGATACCCAGCTTCAGCTTCTTATCGGGGGGGATCATGGCGAGCAGGCCAAGCGCCACCGATGCGATGATCAGAAGGATTTTCCAGCGAGACTGTTTCATGATCGTTCCTCAAACCCGGCGTCCTACCGCCTGCCGCGTCCTGCGGCCGGCGTCATTAATGGATGTGTTGGGGGGCCCGAGCGGGAGTACGGGGATCACGAGGCCTCCGCCGCCTTCTCTGACGTTGTTTCCAGCACCCGCGTGACGCTCGACCGGGTCATGGTCATCTTCACGCCCTTGTCGTCGTCGATGCGAACCACCAGCTTGTCTCCGGTTGGATCCACCGAGACCACCGTGCCGAAGATGCCGCCGGCTGTCACGATCTTGTCGTTCTTCTTCAGGGCATCGATCATCGCCCGCCGCTTCTTCTCTTGTTGCTGCTGGGGAAGCCAGATCATGAAGTAGAACAGGAAGGGAATGGGCAGCAGGATCAGGAGTCCGTTCCAGTTGTTCCCCGGGTCCTGGGCGAACAGCAATCCAAGCTGGTGAAACGATCCGGGCATGATAGGAGGTCCGTGTGGTGCTCGGTAGGATCAGCAATCCAAGGAACGAGGCTCACCCGGGACATTTCCCGTCCCGAGCCCTGGCTGCCGGCCATCAGAAACTGCACTCTAACGTCTAGGGTCCCAATGCTTCAAGCACTTCCAGACGTAACTGGACAAACCGGCCCTCGGCGATCGCCTGACGAATCGCGCGAGTTAGCCGATGCAGGTACGTCAGGTTATGGATCGACGCCAGGATCGGCCCCAGCATCTCCTTGGCCAGAAAAAGGTGGCGCAGGTAAGAGCGACTGAACCGGCGACACGCCAGACACTCGCATCCCTCCTCGATGGGCTGGGGGTCGCGAGCGTGCGAGGCATTACGTAACTTTACCGATCCCTCACTACTAAAACAAGTTGCATTGCGGCCATTGCGCGTCGGCAAGACGCAGTCGAAGAGATCGATGCCGGTGGCCACGGCGTTCACGATATCCTGGGGCCGGCCGACACCCATCAGGTAGCGTGGCTTGTCATCGGGCAGTAGGTGAGTCGTAACCTCCAGGGCCAGCCCTACCTCATCGCGGCTCTCGCCCACGCTCACTCCACCGATGGCGTAGCCGTCAAAATCGAGCGCGATCAGCGCCTCGGCACACCTCCCGCGCAGATCGCCGTGCGAACCTCCCTGGACAATGCCGAAGAGCGACTGGTCGGCCCGGCTGTGCGCCTCCTTGCAGCGACTAGCCCAGGCGATGGTCCGATCCACCGCCTGGCCGATCTCGTCCCGGCTTGCCGGCAGCGCGGGGCAATGATCCAGGCACATGGCCACATCGGAGCCCAGCGCCTGCTGGATGGATACGGCGCGTTCGGGTGTCAATTCCAGGAGCCGGCCATCGACGTGCGACCGGAACGTCACTCCGTGATTATTGATCTGGTTCCGGCCCGCCAGGCTGAAGACCTGGAACCCACCCGAATCGGTCAAGATCGGGCCGTCCCATCCCATGAACGAGTGCAGGCCGCCGAGCGCAGCGACGGTCTCCTCACCGGGCCGAAGGGCCAGATGGTACGCGTTTGCCAGGAGCATACGCGCGCCGGTGGCGCGAATCTGGTCGGGAGTCAGGCCTTTGACCGTCGCTTGTGTTCCCACCGGCATGAATGCCGGGGTCTCGACCGCGCCGTGAGGAGTCTCGAGTCGGCCCAGCCGTGCCGCCGAGGCGCCATCCCTGGCCAGGGCTGAGAACCGCACCGGACGGGTCGACACGATCCGACCGCTGGTTTGTGAGCAGATGGTCAAGCGCGCGTACCCTGCCCGAACGGTCCGGGCCAGCCGAGTGAGTGGGAAAGGTGTGGTGGGTCGCGCTCTTCGCTTGACCCACCCTCCGGATCGATCGCCCCGCGGGGCGGGAGAGCGCTGATCCGATCAGTCGTTCTTGAGCTTCAGCCCCAGCGTGCTCAGCTTGTCGCGGACTTCGTTGAGCGAGGTCACGCCGAAGTTCTTGCACTCCAGGAGCTCATCACCAGACCGCTTGGCCAGATCGCCCACCGACTGGATGTTGAGCTTGCTCATGCACTTGCGAGCACGTACCGAAAGGCTGAGCTCGCTGATCGGCTTGATCAGCAAGGCCTGCATCTCGGGGGGCACCTCCGGGGGTGGATCGGCGCGGTGGTCCTGCGTGGCCGCACCGCGATCGCCGCCTTCGAGCGCCATGCCCAGCCGAACGCCCTTGGAGGTCATCATCTCCTTGATCTCGGCGAGCGAGGTCTCGCCAAAATTCTTGCTGGACAGAAGCGCGGCTTCGGTGGTGCGTGTCAGGTCTCCGAGCGTGCGGATGTTCATCTTGCGAAGGCAGTTGCGGCTGCGGACCGAGAGCTCGAAGTCGGTCACGGGGATCTCGAGAAGCTGCTTGAGGACCGTATAGCCCTTCTCGGCCTCCTCGTCGTAGTACATTCCCTTGCTGGCCTGGCAATCCTTGACGAACAGCCGGGCACGCGGGTGATTGGGTTCATGGGCAAGGACCTGGCGATAGCATTGCTCGGCCTCGCGGAACCGCATCTCGTCTTCGTAGAGCACGCCCAGGTTGATCCAGGCCGCCAGGGGAACCGGCGGGCGCTCGGTGCACCGCTTGTAAAGATCCACCGCCGCGTCGTCGTTGCCGAAGAGGTCGTTGATGTACGCCAGCTCGAACAGGGCGCCGTTGTGGTCCCGATCGAGGCTGAGGGCTTTTTCCAGTTCGGTTGCGGCCTGGCTGAGCTCTCCCTCGGCGGCCAGGATGGCACCCTGCTGAAAATGGAACTCGGCCGAGGACCCGCTCAGCTTCTGCAAGCCGCCGAGGATCTTCTTGGCCTCCTCCGCGTGGCCGGTGCGGCGCAGGGCGCCCGCACGGTGAAGCTCGGAATTCTTGGGGTCATATCCGAGCCTGGCCGCGTGGGCGAAGGCCTTCGC
This sequence comes from Isosphaeraceae bacterium, assembly GCA_049516015.1. Taxonomy (GTDB): domain Bacteria; phylum Planctomycetota; class Planctomycetia; order Isosphaerales; family Isosphaeraceae; genus Aquisphaera. The sequence continues at coordinate 8,752 of JBEKTN010000030.1, forward strand.
GGCGTCGTCGTACTTCTGTAAGTTCTCGAACGCCAGCCCCTGGAAGAAGAAGGCCATCCCCGCTTCACCGGCCCGCTTGAGGTATTCCAGCCCCGAGCCGTATCGGCCCAGGAGCACCTCGCCCACTCCCAGGCGGAGAAAAGTCTCGGGCTTCTGATCCTTCTTGTCCCGTTCGCGAATATTGGCGACGGCGTCGCGTAGTGTCCGGTAACGCGAGGGGTCGCGGCCCAGCACCTCGCGCAGATCCGCCACTGCGGAAACATCAAACGGCGTCCGGTCCATGATCGCGCGGACGTCGGTGGTCATCATCTCGGCCATGCCATCAATTCTCCAGTAACCCCTCCCTCGGTCCCGGGATACCCTGATCGCCACCGCATCATCAGGGTGGACTTCCTTCATCATCGCCGGAACATCGTCTGGCTGTGTCAGGCCCCTCCTCCAGTGATCGGCGGAACACGGCATCGAGAGGATGAATCCCATACAATACCAAAGTCGTGTCGTTTGTCAAAGTACCGCCGACGCCTGAATCAGGGTCGTTTCATTCCCGATTGGGGATTGAGACCGGTTCCACCGGCTTCTCAAGGTTGCACATGTCGTGGCAGTTCGCCGCCGCCAAGCTCGCCTTGCCCGAGACGGTGCACAAGTCGATGTTCAAGCTCCTCAACACGGCCATTACTCGCAGCCCCGATCCCTTGCGCACCCGGCCGGCTCCTCCTTCAACGTCCCGTCCTCGATGACCCGGAATTGGGTTCGTTTTGCATAAAGAGGGCCGAATCCATCGGACTTAGTTCGTTGAGAGTAGGAGATTTGTGGCGGATTTCAATTGGCTTCGTTTGGCGCTTTCTTGACGACCGCGCGGCCCCAGTCGCGTGCCGTTCGATCATTCCGGGGTGAACCTGGCAGCGTCGCGAACCGTCAAGCTTTCCCCAGCCCTTCCTACCTGGCTTTTCCGCAAGACTTGCACGACCCGCAGATCCGGCGAGTTAGTTGCCACGTGTCAAAGACCACACACGCCGCGCGCTGCCCGACCGCTTGGGCGGTGCGCAGGCCGCTTCTCACACCGAAATGTCAAAGACCATCCGCACAATCCCGACATACTCAGTTTACGACGAGATTATGGCGCGGCGGGGGCCAGCCACTTTCTGGCACCAAGTAAACGTGGGTGGCCCGTGGGTGGCCCCTTTCGCCCCCTATTACGTTGCGTTCATTTGAACTTTACCAAATCTCGGAGCCAATCGGGGCGGGAGTTCCGGTTGTAGCGGCTTCTAGTGTAGGATCAGGGTAGAGCCTCAACCCGGAGTGCAACAGTCACGCGAATGGAGCCAATACATGCCTGATGAGCTGAACGAGCAACAGCCATTGCCACCGCCGCCACCAAATTTAACGGTCACTCAGGCCGGACCGTATGGGTCTCATTACTTTTCGCCTGCGTACTTCGGGGACTCCTTCGGCAATCGAATGTCTCCTGAGAATCCCCCTCGTGTTAAGGTCACCCTGGATCTTTCACACGAAGCGGCTCGAGCGTTAGACGAACTCATCGGCCGGACGGGGGATACTCCCTCTGACCTCTTTCGGAAGGCGCTTGGACTGTACGCGCTAGCCGAAGAAGCAAAGCGCGAGGGGAAAGCGGTCGGGATAGCGGCAACTCCGGATTCCCTCGAAACCGAATTCGTCGGACTTTAAGGGAATCCAGTCCATACCATTGGCTCCGAAGAAAGTCGACATCGCCAAGGCAATCCCGGGTCTGGAAAGCCTGCCCCTTGAAAAAGTCGAGTACAAACGACCCGAAGACGAGCAAGAGAAAGCGCTCCGGCTTTATAAGGAACGGCTCGGTTTCTACATCAAGGATGTAGGAATCTGGATATTTGGAATCGTGTTTCTCACGGCGATCAGCGGCTATTGCCTCTGGGTTCTCACAAGTAGTTCATCGGCGCCGGCGGAAAAGGACTGGGCGCGCTCGGCCGTCACGTCAATCCTGGCCGGGATCATCGGCTATGTTTTCGGTAAGACCACGAAATAACCCTCGACAGCCCGACTCTCCCCCAGCGGATTGAGCTGGCGCAGAGCTCCGGCAGGTCGTGTCACGGTTCGTCGCTCCAGTCTCCCTCACAGAACCGGCAAAAGCTCTTCCATGATCCCTGGACGTGCAACCCCTGCGAGTTTCGAAGGTTCCGGTCCCTCCTGCCGATCGAGGACGACAGAAAGGTTTGGCCAGGCACTCAAGATTGGGAAAGACCAGGGATCTGAGGAATCTGTCGGCGTCTTGGCGACGCCATCAAAAGGGCAAGATGGCATCCCAGACCCCCTATTTATCCCGGGCGAAGGTGCGTGGCCAGTTCTATTTCCTCGCACCGCCGGCCTTCGGCGTCCATGGCGGCCTTGCTCTCCTCGAGGAGCTGGCCAACCCGCCGCTTCAGCAGGTTGGCGTTGGGCGCGTGGGCTAGGTGGGTCAGAACGACGTGGGCCTCCGTGACCCAGGCCATCTGAATCTCGGCCCTCTGAACCGGACCGGCCGCTGGGTCGAGCGACCTCGGCGGCGAACTTCCTCCACTCGCGGAGAACCATGGGCTCGTTCACGTCCCACCCCCTCCCGGCGTCGCCCACTCGCGCCAGCCTCGGGCCAGGGTTGCGACCGTGCCTGACAGGTCTGGATCCGGCAGGCACGGCGCGGGGCTTGAAGATCAGATACCAAGGATAACGCGCAAGCAATACTCGACCTTTTCTATGGTCTCGGACGAGACCATTCCACATCGTCGAGTCATTCGTTCGAGCGAGATCGATCGAATGGCCTCGCACATGGCGAAGCTTCGCGTTTTACATCCACCTTCACCGGCCTCGATCGCGATCCGTGACCGGATGTTCCTGTCCCTCGATGTTATCGGCACCACGATCACCAGGCCGCTGGGGCCCTGGTTGAACTGGTCTACGGAGACGACCAGAGCTGGCCGCTTCCCACCCTGTTCGTGGCCTAGCACCGGATTCAGATCAACGTCCCAAACTTCGCCACGAACCGGCTTTTCGTTACTCATCTGAAGTCAATCCTCGAGGCCGTCGGCGAGCGTGGCGTCCCACGCTTTCCGGTCCTGCTGGTCTTCTTCCCAGGCAGCTCGATTCTGGCGCAACGCGGCGAAGTCTCCATTGAGGCCAGCAAGAAAGCTCGCCCGCCGGTAAGCCTCGATCGCCTTGTCCAGAACCTCCGTCATCGACTCGTCAGTCTCCTCGGCTAGGGAACGGAGTGCTGCATGGGCGGAACGTGTGATCCGCACAGTCAGACTTTCGCTCATGATTACAAAATCTCGCCGCTCCGCGCCGAACGCGCGGAACGTCCTTTCTAAGACCTATGTTGTCTCTGCCTTGACTCATTGGGTCGTTGGCTATGACGGATCGACCGGGTTTTGAGTTCCTCCACTCCAGTCCGCCCGATCCGCCTACAACATAGTATACGACCTTGTATACGAAAACAACCACAAAATTTCAGGCCCGAACGGGGACCGCCCTGGTCACTACCGCCTGAACGCGGCGATAACGCATACCGACGCCAGGGCAAGCAGAATCGCTAGGTCCCAGACTGCTGACGTCGGATCCGAGCCGATGTCCACACGCTCCCCTTCCGGAGCTGCTCGAGCTAGCTCCGGATCTCGAGCAAGTGCCGCAGGTCGACAATGTGCGTTTTGCCGTCCTCCATCTCGACGCGCACCGTTTCCCCGTCCGTGAACGTCATCCGGTCCGCAGCCGTGACGGGAGATTCGCAGCAGCCGGTGAGTACAAGCCGGAACGGGCGGAACGGGCGAGCGGCCAGGAGCTGGCGAAGCACGCCGATCACGGCGCACCTCCTTGCGATCGCGGGAGCAGCTCTGCCACCACGATCCGGCCGATGACCTGGCCGTCGATCACGACCTCAACAGATTCCGTCTCCGCCAGGATCGCCGCGGCCGGGTACTCGCCGGCCCCACCCCTGCTGGGGGCCCGGCCCGAATAGACCTCGAGCTGGCGCAGGCTCAGGTCGAGGATCCAGTACACCGGGAACCCGGCCTCGGCATAGCCGGTGAGCTTCTTGGTCCGATCCTGCGGCGAGGTCTCGCAGACCTCGGCGATCAGCACGATGTCAGCCGGCCCCGGGTGCCGCTCCTGGTAGCGCTGTTTGGGCCCTCGCACCACCGCGATGTCAGGCTCGGGCCACCAGTGGCCCCAGGGCTCGATCGACTTCTCCTCACGGAACCCCGGTACACGTCCCGAGGCAGGAGCGAGCGCAGGGCCTCTGCCAGGGCGTCGACCGCGTAATTGTGCGACGGATTCTTCGTCACTTCGTACAGCTCCCCATCGAGCAACTCGACGTGCTGGCCCTCGAAGACTCCGGCGGCCTGCATCCGGCCGAACTGCTCGGCCGAGATCAAGACCCGCCCGGGTGGTTTCGCAATGGTGCTCACTTCACACCCCCTTTCAGGGTCATAGCTTGTCCACCTCGATCAGGGCCACGTGGTCGAGATCGATGATCGACTCCCCGCCGTAGCGTCCCACGACCACGGCGATCCGGTCGCCTGCCTTGTGCCCGACCTGCTCCGCGCGCAACGAAAGGTTTGGCCACGCACTCAAGATTGGGAAAGACCAGGGATCTGAGGTATCTGTCGGCGTCTTGGTAACGCCATCAAAAGAGCAAGTTGGCATCCCAGGCCCCCTATTTATCCCGGACGAAGGTGCGTGGCCTGTTCTATTACTCATGGTCTCCTGTCGGAGTCTTGCTTCGTCATTGCAGTTATCGCTGGCTACGCCTGGCCTGCAATTGTTGCTTCAGCCAGCCGGTTTCCGCGGCATCAAGCGGCGGGGTCAAAGGCTTGCTGTAGTCGATACTGCGCAGGTAGCGGAACCGCTGATAGATCTCATCGATCATCGGCTGAAGGTCTAGCGGGATATCGGAGTCCGGTTTCGCCAGCGGCACGGGAATAAGGGGTAACTGACGGCGATAGTGGGCCCGCCAGACCCGGCAAACTTGAGCCCTCGCCCGGGCGACCAGCAGCGTGTAAGGACTGTCTGGCCAGGGATCGAGCATGGGCATACGCTGGCCGCCGCGGAGCAGGTCGATTTCCACGAGGTTCACATTGCCTAGGAAAAGACTTTGCCGCTTACGCTGGTAGAGTTCCCACCCCTCTGTGCTGGGACGCTTGTTGGACGGTGAGAGGACCTCGATGCTTGTCACCAGGCGCTGGCCGGGACTCGCCTCGTAGATTTCGATGAAGGCTTCGCGATGTTCCTCCTGGATGAAGGCGCGCATAGTCACGGGCTCTGCCTCGCCAGCCGGCTCCGCCAACGCCGTGCCGCCTTTTTTCGGGGTCTTCTTCCGGCCGCGAGGAGCGGTCATGCTGACATCGGGCAAGAAAGGGTAGCTTTTCTTGCCTTCCGACTCCACGAGGACAACGTAAGATCGTTCCCCGGTCCGTACCAGGTAATGTTCCGGAGCCACATCGGCGAGTTTCTCACAGATCTTCTCAATGAGATGGCTGTGAAAATCTCCCCACAGCCCGCAAGCCTCGATGTAGGGATCCATGCCTGGAAACGGCGACTTCATGATCCTCTCCTTTAAGTTCTCACGACGGGCACACATTCTGACGATACCGCCCGGCCTTGTGAGCGACTACACAAAGCAGGTGCAACAAACGCAGTCTTTGGGCTGCGGGCCTGGGGTAGACAATGCCCATGCCGCCCTTGCCGACTTCGCGAAAGGTTTGGCCAGCACTCAAAGACAGGTTCGGCCAGGCGCTCAAGATTGGGAAAGACCAGGGATCCGAGGTATCTGTCGGCGTCTTGGCGACGCCATCAAAAGAGCAAGTTGGCATCCCAGGTCCCCTATTTGTCCCGGACGAAGGTGCGTGGCCAGTTTTTCTATTCTATTCGGTTGCGCGATCGCCTCAGTAAGAGTCCAGCCTGCGTGTTGAAATATTGATGATTGGCAATAGGGTTCCGCTGCTCAAACGTCCGCTTAACCGGATCCGGCCGTCATGGTTCCCACTCGATACTGAGCTTCGGCAGGTCCCAGTCGAGGACCTCCCTGGCGACGGCAGCGGGATCGTTCCACGCGATGAACGTTCCGTTCCAGGGGTCGAGTCTGGGTGGTGTTCACGATAATGGCAACCATTTGGTACAAAATCTTTGTGCGGCAGTTTCAATGACGCCGAAAATACCGCATGCTATCGATAGAAGTGCCTACGAATTTTGTACACAACGGCGGGAGCAATAGTAATGATCAAAGTGACTTCCAGCGAGGCACGGAAGGATTTCGCTGGCATGGTGAGGCGCGCACGGAAGGGGGCTCGATACCTCATCCATAAGCACAACAAGGGAATCGCTGCGATCGTCTCTGTTGAGGATCTGGCGCTCTTGGAGGTTATTGAGCGCCGTCGAGACCTCAAGGCCGCTCGGCAGGCCCTGGAGGAAATCGAGCGCGAAGGAACGATCCCTTGGGATCAGGCTAAGGCCGAACTAGGGCTCTGACAAGTGGCGATAGGACCGGAACCACGCTATCAGCTTGAGATCGCCCCATCGGCGCTCAAGCAGCTCTCCAGCCTTCCCAGAAAAATTCAGGAGCGCATTGTGGCGGGTATTGATGTACTGCGATTTGAACCACGGCCGCACGGTGTCAAGAAGCTTAGCGGGGTAGACGACCTCTACCGGATTCGCGTAGGCAACTATCGGGTCGTCTACACAATTCGGGATGACCGGTTGATCGTGATCGTCCTTCGGATCGCCAATCGGAAGGACGCCTACCGTGGTGGGCCGTGATGTCCCGACGGTCGTGGGCCCTTCGAGATCATCCCTCCCGCTCGATTGAGGAGCGTGCCTGGGTAGGCTTCTGCGGTGGGCCCTGGATTTCAGCGGGTGAGCTCCGCGACGATGACCGGGTGCTCGCGTAGATTCCTCGCTCAGAGGTTCGTGGCCGCGACCTGGCCGGCGAGCGGTCTCAGCAGGAGTGGAACCCGAGCGGTCGGAACCACTTTGGAGGCGGGGTCGCAGTGGATCTCCTGGTCGTCGAAGTAGATGTGGGGGTTGAAGGTCTGGAGGATGGGGGTCTTGGACACGCCGCCCATGAAGAAGGCCTCGTCGATACGAACATTCCAGGCGTGGAGAGTGCGGATGACTCGCTCATGGGCGGGCATGCTGCGGGCGGTGACCAGGGCCAGGCGGATCGGTGATGACTCGGCGGGATTGTCTCCCTGGAGCAGCGAGAGGGTGCGCAAGAGCCTGGCAAACGGCCCATCGGCCAGGGGGACGTGCGCGTTGCGGGATTCGTGCTCGTGGAAGGCGGGCAGGCCCTGCTGCTGGAAGATCCGCTCGGACTCGTCAGAGAAGAGCACTGCGTCGCCGTCGAAGGCGATCCGGATCTGGTCCCGCGGATCGGCCAGAGTCGAGGGCGTCGGGTAGATCAGCCCCGCGGCGATCCCGGCGCAAAGCGCTTGTTGAACGTCGGGTGACGAGGCCGAGAGAAACAGGTCCATATCGAAGGCCCGAAGATACGGGGCCGTCGGTGCCCCGCCGGTCAGGATCGCCCGCTGGATGTCCAGCCCGTGGTGCTTGATCGCGTCAAACAGCCGGAGGCTGGTCGCCGGGTTGTTCTTGGAAACGATCACAACCTCGGCCCGGCGCTGCTCTGGCCCTCGTACCCGCTCGTTGAGTCGGAGGATCGCCTGAATCAGCGGAAAACCACTGCCGGGCTGAAGAATCTCGCCCACCTTCGCGAGCTGGTAACGGGCATAAGCGTCCACCCCCTCGGTCTCGTAGACGCGGTTCGCCGCTTCCAGGTCGAAGAGGGCCCGCGAGGAGACGCCGATCACCAGGCACTTCGAGAGATCAACGGACATTCGAGGGATTCCCGGATTCCGAACTGAGTCAAGAGGAACAGGGTGCGGTGGAATCGGCAAGCTCGGTAGTACAGCGGGCGAATCGGCAAGAAACCGAGGGTGGGAACACGGACGATGGGCGCCGGTTCAGGAAGGCGATTGACCATTCGGACGTGTGCAATCAACCACGTAGCCGACTACGAGGATGGAGACACTGCCGGCGAACAGGAGCATGATGGCGCCGGCCAGCCTGAAGTGAGGATCGGGCATGTTGTTGGCCGCGAGCCAGGGGCCAATCTCCTCCACGTTCAGGACCGTATCTCCGAGCGCCCCGGTCGCAACAAGTAGGACCCCGGCGATGACTCGGCCCAACAAACCAGGAATCTCACGGAACTTGGTGGCCATGAGCGGACCTCATTCAGCCTGACCTGAGGAAGGCCCTCGCGGCGGGAGGTGCGACCACCCGGGCTCACGATTCCTCAGACAATTCGTCCAGCGCTGCCCCGTCGTCGTCGTTCTGGGTTCGGATCTGCTCGAGGTTGCGCCGCAATACTCCGAGCTTGTCGTTACCGGTGATGTACTGGCAATAGGGAAGAACCAGCTTGAGGAGCTCGGAATCCCCGGGCCCCAGATCGTCGACGGCCTGTTTGACGATTTCCAGGAAACGGTCCAGTCCTTCGTCCGGGACGTGGGCCCGGGTCAGCAACGCTTTGAGCTGGATCAAAGGCGAGGGGAGCAAGGCCCCCGCCGCGGTTGCGACCGAGGTGGAAGGGGAGCTACCTGAGGCATTGCGCGACGACTCGACCAGGGACGCGGTCCGCTCACTGGTGACGGCGACCTCGCGATCGCGATCTCGGGAGCGGGGCGAATCGGCGTCACGGCCGCGGCGACTGGCCTCGATGGCCTGAACAAGTTGCTCCTGTGCCTCGGCGACGTAGGCGGCCCAGTCTGTCGAATAGTCCTGACGGAAGGCTTCGATGTAGCCGGGTTCGTACTGCCGGGAGAGCCACTTCAACTGGTGGAAGACGCGGTGCCCCAGGGCCTGGAGATCCTCGGTGGTGTCAGTTTCGCGGTCGTGGGCGGCCTGGTAACAACGGAAGCGACCGATCCAGACTTTGAGCCGGGCATACTGCTCGAGCTTGCCCAGCGAGGGGAAGCCATTGAGTCCGGCATCGACCTCGTGGGCCAGGAGCTGGAGCTGTCCGCCCGGGAAATGCCCCTCGGCGTCCCAGAGCATGCGGTCAAGGGCTGCGAACTGCTCGGCGAGTTCGGGCTGCAGCCTGTCGAGCTCGCGGCGGAGCTGACGATACTGATCCAGAGCCGTGCGGAGCTCGCGCCGGGCTTCCTCCACCTCGCGGGTCACCTCCTCGAGATCGGCCCGCGCCTGCTTCCTCGTACGCTCGATCTCGGCCTGGGACGTGGCGATCAACTGCTCCGCGTCGGTCTGCGATTCCAGCGAGGACTTGAATTGCGCCAGCTTTCGCACTAAATCTTTGAGCAAATGCTCATCTGTATCGGATTGCTCGATTGCTCGCAAGCTTGCGGGCCGAACCGTCCGTAACCGCTCGACGGCCTGCCGGGCGACAAGCTCCGTCGACCGGAACTGCTCGGCCGCCTGCTGCGTCTCGCCTTCAATCTTCCGCGCTCGTGTCTTCGCTTCGGCCTGCCGGACTAGCTCCGCAAGCCGTTCCAGGGCTGGGGTCATGGTAATCTCTCGGGCTCTTCGAATCAATCGACGGATGGCTGCAAGTATGCAACCAAGGCGACTCCAGCGACTTGACGCAAGCCGCCTTCAAGAATTAAGTCGCGTTGCTCAGGCTACGTTAGAACATGAATTTTCCTTAAATATAACGATCTCAGCCGGCCTCGCTCTTCCTGGCAATTCCCGCATCTGCATAATACACCCGCGACAGCCAAAGGAGAACCCAGCGGCGTGCAAGTCGAGCCCCGCTGGCCGGTAACCCTGGCACTCTTGCAGGCAGCCCAAGAAAAACAGGGGTTGGAAATCTTTACTTTACCGATAGAATTAGCAAATCGTGAAAACCTCAAGCAGAACCAAGGCCACATAGGGTATCCACGAATGAGCATACAGTTTGAGCTCATGGAAACAGGGAAATCGAATTCGATGGTGCGGACCACCTGTCTGTGCCTTGTCGCCGCGGTCGGTATGGCGGTCGCGGGTTGCGGGCAAAGCAGCTTCAGATCCGGGCCAGACTATCCGGTGAAGGGGAAGATTCTCCTTGCTGATGGCAAACCCTTGCGTTCCGGCCAGGTGGTCTTCGTTTCGTCGGAGACAGCCTTGTCTTACGTGGGGCCGATCGGGGATGACGGCGGGTTCGAACTGAAACAGGGAGATCGTGTCGGGGCTCCGGCAGGCAACTACAAGGTGCGCATCGAGATCAATGAGTCAAGCTTTCCGAAACGCCCCGGCAAGTCTTCCAATCTGCCGTTCCCGGCCAAGTATCGGGACGAGGATGGTTCCAAGCTGACCGCCACGGTCAAGGCCGAACCGGTGAATGCCTTCGAGTTCAAGCTGTCCAAGTGAGATTGACTTGCGTGTTGCTTGCGTGTTGCTTGCGTGTTGCGATCGCTGGAACGGCGCGGGGCACGAGCATTGCCGGCGGAACGCTCTGACCGATCCGGATCAAGCGCTGCCCTTAGCCCGGTAGCTTCGCCAATCGATACCGAGTTTGCGCATCCGGGAGCGGAGGGTATGAGGATTGATGGCGAGCCGGGCCGCGGCACCGTCGGAGCCTTCGATCCGCCCTTTCGTGCGGGATAGTGCGTATTCAATATGGCGGGCCATGGCCTGATCGAGGGTCGGCAGAGACGGCTCCGCGGCGCTGGCTTGCTCGCGACGGGGTAATGGAGTCGGCGAGCTGAGCCGGCCCGGCGAGCCCAGTGCCCGGGCGATCTCGAGCCGCTTTCCCACACCCAGGATCGCCGCCCGTTCGATGACCGCGGCGAACTCGCGGACGTTACCAGGCCAAGCGTAATCCACCAGCAGACCGATGTCCTCGACCGTGGGAGCCAGCGGGGGCAATCCCAGCCGCTTGACGGCACGGAGTGTGAAATAGGCGGCCAGCGCCGGAATGTCCAAGAGCCGGTCTCGCAAGGGGGGAAGATGGACCGGAAAGACGGCGAGCCGATACCAGAGGTCCTGCCGGAATCGTCCATCGGCGATCATGCTTTCAAGGTCGCGGTGGGTTGCAGCGACGATCCGCACATCCACGTGCCTGGGTCTCTCGCCCCCGACACGCTCGAACTGACCGTCCTGAAGGATTCGCAGCAGCCTGACCTGGGCAGCCAGCGGGAGCTCGCCGCATTCATCGAGGAACAGGGTGCCGCCGTCGGCCCGCTCGAACCAACCTTTCCGATCCCCCACCGCCCCGGTGAAGCTGCCCCGCTCATGACCGAAGAGCTCGGAATCGACCAGTTCCGAGGGAATTGCCCCGCAGTTGACTCGCAGAAATGGTTTCGCCGCTCGCCGCGATCGGGTGTGAATTGCACGGGCGACCACCTCCTTGCCCGATCCGGTCTCCCCCAGAATCAACACGGGGGCATCCGAAGGCGCCACCAGATCGATGTGCTCCATGACCTCTTTCAATCCGGTCTCGGCGCCGATCACCGAGTCGGTGATGTCATGCCGTCCCAGTCGCGACAGCAGCGACCGATTGTCGGCTTCCACGGCCTCACGCAGCGAGATCAGCTCGCGGACGCGATGATCATTCTCCAGCGCCACCGTGAACGGATCGACGAGGTCCCGCACCAGCGCCTCATGCTCCTCTCCGAAGTCAACGGAAGGACGGGCTCGCAGGACCAAAGCCCCGAGCATCCCCTCACTGCCGTTCAGCGGCGCCACCAGGAAATGACCTGTAAGATCGGCCGGCAAAAGGCCCGGCAACTGCTTCTGAATCAGCCGATTACCGGCGCGCACCAGATGACCCTCGCGGCACCACGCCAGGATCCGGTCCAGATCTTCCGGAGTGCACTCCGTCTTCGCCCCTCCAGAAGCCTGGCCGGGGTGAATCATCGCCGCGGCCACTGTCTCCAGACTGGTTTTCGCCAGGTCGACGTGCCGAACCAGAAGGGTATCCAGGGGCAGCCGGTCGCTCAGCAGCGGCATGACACGCGTCACCGACTCATCAATCAGAATGTGCCGGGAGACCTCACGCCAGACGTTCAGAAGCATCTGCGGCGACGAATCCATGGGGCTCTATTTCTGGGAAATATCATGGCATGCCCCGGAAATATCACGGTTTACCCGTGTTATATCACAGGTCTTGTCGCGACGTACACCTCGGTTGGGAAAAAATACTGAACCAAGTTGATCGACTTTAGGGGAATTCTTCGGTAAATCACTCGCGCTGGTTATCATTGAGCCTGGTCAGAGAAAGAGCGGCATGGCTCTTGCACATGAGGAGCTTCCTACAAGACTCGTCCTTGAACTCTCGCTTTACTGGATTCTGTTTTTTGGGTTTAGTGAGAATCCAGCTTACAAGTTTCCTCCTCGGCTTTGCTGCTCTGGCCTGCGGTCGCACTCTGAACACGGTGTGGCCTGGTTCTTGTTGAGATAACACCTGTGCATGCATCGCGGTTGGGCGGGCTCTCGGCTTCGGGAGTACGCCCAACTCGTCGGTTGGGCGGGGCCATGCGATGTTCCCATCGTCGCGACGAGTGCCGGAACGAGCCGGGAACGTCTTTTTGGGGGTCATGGAATCGACAAGCAACATACAAGCAAGTCTTCAATAATCCATACAAGGTCCGTTGAACCCAGGGAATCATTCAGGAGGATTCGATGCATCGAAATCGCCGTCGGGGAGCTGGTTTTACCCTCATCGAGTTGCTGGTTGTGATCGCCATCATTGCCGTCTTGATCGCGCTGCTTCTGCCGGCTGTTCAGTCAGCGCGTGAAGCGGCCCGCAGAGCTCAGTGCACCAACAACCTCAAACAGATCGGTCTGGCGCTGCACAACTATGAAAACGCCACCGGAGCGTTTCCCCCCGCGGGGCAATCATCGAACTACACGACAACTCCTCCTCAGAATCAGTACGTGGACGGGGCCTATTCCGTGTTCCCGCGGATCCTTCCTTTCATGGATTGAGGCCCCCTGGTGATCCGGCTCCGTAGCGTGCCGGTGGGCTCATTGAATGAGGCGAGAGGGGCTGGCCGAGCGCCTGGATGTTCCTCCGGGCGGAACGCTGGCCTCCTCCCGTTTCCCGAGGAGATCTGATGAACCGTCTTTTTCTTGCCCTCTTCGCGCTCGTGCTGGCGGTCCCGCTTGCGGGCTGTCAATCACAGAGTGTGTCATCGTCGGATACCCTCAAGATCGGCGCCTACTCGGTCGTTCGCGAGGTGTTTCACGACGGCCTGATTCCCGCCTTCGCAGCCCGCTGGAAAAGCAAGACCGGCCGCGAGGTTCGGTTCGAGGAGTCGTACGACGCCTCCGGCGCCCAGGCCCGCAAGATCGCCACGGGTTTCGACGCCGACCTGGCGATCCTGTCGCATGAGGGCGACATGGACGTCCTCGTCAAGGACGGAAAAGTCAAATCGGATTGGAACTCCGGACCGCATCGGGGCATTCTGACCCACAGCTTGGTGGTGATCGGTCATCGGCCAGGCAATCCCAAGCAGATCCGGGATTGGGCTGACCTGGGCCGTCCAGGAGTGGGGGTGCTCTACCCTGACCCGAAGACCTCGGGAGGCGCGCGCTGGAACATCAACGGCATCTACGGGGCGGCCCTGCTGGCCGCGACTGAGGCCGGGAAGGGACAGGCCAACCTATCCTCCGTGCGTGACCTCATGTCTCGCATCCAGGCCAATGTGATCAACATGGACCCATCGGGCCGGCAAAGCATGGCCAATTTCGCCGAGCGTCAAACCGGTGATGCGGTTGTCACCTATGAAAACGAGCTGTTGTTCCAGAACAAGGAAGGCGAGCCGATTCCCTACGTGATTCCCCGTTCCACATTGCTGATCGAAAGCCCCGCGGCGCTGGTCGAGGGTTCGGTCGAACGGCACGGCAATCGCGCGCTCGCGGAGGCGTTTCTCGAGTTCCTGCTCTCGGCCGAAGGTCAGCAGATCTTCGCCGACTACGGGTTCCGGCCCGTCAACCCCGACGCAAAAGCGTCGTCCAGCGTCCCTCCTTTGCCCGAAAAGCTCTTCACCATGGCCGACCTGGGAGGCTGGGCCAAGGTCGAGGAAGCTCTTTACGGTTCCAACGGACTCTGGACCACGATCGCCGCCGAGCGATCCCAGTCAAGTGGGAGATGATCGGTCATGGCGGCCCATGCGGTGACAACCCACAATCGCCGTTTCGACTTGGCCCTGAGGTGGACGTCCTTGTTCTACCTCGGGGTCATGGTCGTCCTGCCCATGGTGACGCTCAGCGTGCAGGCCGCCAGGCCCGGCTTCCAGCCGTTCTGGCGTGCTCTGGTTGATCCCTATGCCTGGCACGCCCTGAAGCTCACGTTCTTCACGGCCCTCGTGATGGTCGTGATCAACGCCGTGACGGGCACTGCGACCGCTTGGGTCCTGGTGCGTTATGACGTTCCCGGACGCAGCCTCGTCAACGCCCTGATCGACCTTCCCTTCGCGGTGCCGACCGTCGTCACCGGCTTGATGCTCGTGGTTTTGTACGGTCCTACGAGCGTGATCGGAACGGTTCTGGGACGCTTCGGCTGGGGGGTCATCTACCACCAGCCGGGAATCGTCCTGGCGCTCCTGTTCGTTTCCTATCCGTTCGTGATCCGCAGCGTTCAACCGGTCTTGATGGAGCTTGACCGGGCCGAGGAAGAGGCTGCCGCAACGCTCGGCGCTGGTGCCTGGACAACGTTTCGCCGGGTCACGTTCCCCGCCCTCTGGCCGTCAATCCTGACCGGCTCGGGGCTGTCCTTCAGCCGTGCCCTGGGAGAGTTCGGCAGCGTGGTCATGGTCGCCGGCAATCATCCGCTCCTGACCAAGACCGCACCATTGCACATCTACGGAGAGATCGAGAGCGGAAACCGCCATGCCGCCCTGGTCGTCTCGTCGGTCCTGCTGGCCAGCTCGCTCTTGATCCTGCTCGGGCTCAATGCCTTGCAGCGGCGGGGAGGAGTCAATCATGGCGACTGATCTGAGACTGGATGAGCCGAGCCTGCCAGTTCCCGCCCCGAACCTTTGGCAGGCCGTCCGCCCGTCGTCGCTGGGACGCGGGCTCCTGGCCGGCGCGGTGCTGGCCTGGTTCGCGATCCTGATCCTGGTGCCGAGCCTGGCCCTGGCGCGCCAGGTCTTCCTGGGTGGTCTGAAACCGTTTCTCCAGGCCGTGGCCCGGCCCGAGGTGCAGCGTGCCTTTGGCATGTCACTCGGAATCACAGCCCTGGCCACCGTGGTGAACACAGTCTTCGGAATCGGGCTGGCCCTGGTGCTGACCCGGCAGCGGTTCTGGGGCCGCGCCCTGGTGGACGGCGTGGTGGATTTGCCTTTCGCCATCTCGCCGATCGTCGCGGGACTGATGCTCGTCGTCCTGTATGGACCTGAGGGATGGCTGGGCCGCTGGCTCGAGCCGCACGGGGTCCGGGTGGTTTACGCGATACCCGGGATGATCCTGGCCACCATGTTCGTGACCGTCCCCTTTGTTGTGCGGGAGCTTGTACCGGTGCTCCGCGAGCTGGGCGAAGAGTACGAGCAGGCAGCGCATACCCTGGGCGCGGGCCGCTGGCGGACTTTCTGGAGCGTCACCTTACCCTCGATCCGGTGGGGCGTCGCCTACGGAGTGACCCTGACGGTGGCCCGGTCGCTGGGCGAATTCGGTGCTGTCCTCGTCGTCTCGGGCAACGTGATCGGCCACACCCAAACGGCCACGCTTTACATCCAGGAAGGCGTTGAGAGCTTCCATCCCGAGGGCGCCTATGCCGCCAGCCTTGTCCTGGCGGCGATCTCGTTCATCCTGCTGGTGGGAATGGACTTCATCCGCAAGCACCTCGAAGGTGGCAGGGAGAATCGGCCATGACCATCGCGAGCAGCTCAAGTACCGGAGTTTTCCGCTCAACCGAAACGCGATCGAAGCCCGACCCCGTTGCGGGGCGTTCCTGGTTAACGACCCAGGCAGCAACCAAGGAGTCAACCGTGGCGATCGAAGTCAGAAACCTCTCCAAGCGCTATGGCACGTTCCAGGCCATCAAGGATGTCTCGTTCGAGGTCATCGCTGGCCAGCTCGTTGCCCTTCTGGGTCCCTCCGGATCGGGCAAGAGCACGATCCTGCGAATCATCGCCGGGCTGGAAGTGGCCGACACGGGAGGCGTCCTGCTGACGGGCGAAGATGCCACCCGGCTGTCCGTGCAGGAGCGCGGCGTGGGCTTCGTTTTTCAGCACTACGCCCTGTTTCGCCACATGACCGTACGCAACAATATCGCGTTCGGCCTCAAGGTGCGCAAGCTGCCCAAGTCTGAGATCAGGGCCCGGGTCGACGAGTTACTGGAACTCGTCCAACTTACCGGCTATGCCGGCCGCTATCCGTCTCAGCTCTCGGGAGGCCAGCGGCAGCGGGTCGCCCTGGCGCGGGCGCTTGCACCACGCCCGAAGGTGTTGCTCCTGGACGAGCCCTTCGGGGCCCTCGACGCCAAGGTTCGCGACGAGCTTCGCGTCTGGCTGAGAAAACTGCACGACGAGGTTCATGTCACGAGCCTGTTCGTCACCCACGATCAGCGCGAGGCCTTCGAGGTGGCCGATCAATTCATCGTTCTGAACGCGGGGAAGGTGCAGCAAGTCGGCCCTCCCCAGAGCCTCTACTTGCGGCCCTCCAGCCCATTCGTCGCCCAGTTCCTGGGCCAGGTCAACATCCTGCCCTTGGAGACCATCCAGCTTGGCTCTCGGTCCGAGGCACCCTTCCCCTCGTCGCTACCCGGGCTCGCCCTGCAGTCCGATGCCCAGATCTACGTGCGGCCGCACGACTTGGAGGTCCAGCGCGAGCGGAACGGCCGTCCCTGCTGGGGCGCGCGGGTCGAGCGGATCACCCCGCTCGGAGGCGTCGTGCGCATGGAGCTCTCGATCAAAGGCGACCACCGGATTCAGCTCGAACTCATCAGCGACCCGTCGCTCGACCTCAATTTCGCCCCCGGCGACACGGTTTTCGTTACACCACGTCATATGAACGTATTTGATGCCAAAAGCCATACGTTTCATCCCGTCGTCCTGGGTCACGAAATCGAAGCGAGGGCGTGAACCACACGACGATCAGCTACGCGCTTCAGGAGCCGGCGGCGGGCCCCTCGGCAAGCCGTGCCACGAACCCGGCATGCTTGGCTTCATTCCATCCAGCCTGGTCAGTGAAGGCCAAGCTCTCAATGCCGGGTTCCACCAGAGCGGCCGGGTTTCACCAAAGCGGGTCCAAAAGTTGTTCTGAAACGCCCGCCAGCGCCGTAAACTTCTCAAGGATGGACCTCGTTGATGAAGGGAACGCTGGTGTACATCGTGATGGAATTTCACCGACAGGACCGTGGGTTTTTTCGGTATTTCCGAAAAGATCAGAACCTTCGATCGAAGGGAAATGGCGGACGGAGGTCCATTCCTCAAGAAATCTCATGGACAGAGGGGGCAGTATGAGGGAAAATCAATACTCCTGCCAGGATCTCAAGAATCCCGGCGAGCAAGCTTCGGCCGGCGAGGTGTCCGGCCTTGGTTCCTCTTCGATCAATAATCCGGTTTGTTCTCAACCCACAAACGCATCCTTTTGGTTGATTAGTCGAATTCACAGGGATGGGTCCTCGTTCTCGAGAGGCCGGCAAAACAGAAGGTCACGTTTCATGATTCCTTCACATGCTCTAACCATGTCCTCGCTTTCTGGCGGCGAACCCCCCCGAGAGAATCGGCTGCCGCTGGAAGCAATCTTCGCTCCCCGTACGGTTGCCGTGATCGGTGCCACCGAGAAGCAAGGGAGTGTCGGCCGGGCTGTTCTCTGGAACCTGATCAGCAACCCGTTCGGCGGCACAGTCTATCCGATCAATTCAAACCGGCCCAACGTGCTGGGGATCAAGGCCTACAAGAACATCAAGTCATCCCCCGATCCGATCGATCTGGCGGTGGTGGTCACACCGGCGGCGACGGTGCCCGGCGTGATCAGCGAATGTGTCGATGCCGGTGTGACCGGAGCGATCGTGATCTCGGCCGGCTTCAAGGAAAGCGGTCCGGAAGGGGCTCGGCTCGAGCAGGAGTTGCTCAAGGAAGCACGCCGGGGGGGCATGCGAGTCATCGGGCCCAACTGCATCGGCGTGATGCGGCCTTACAGCGGCATGAACGCGACCTTTGCCGCTCAGATCGCTCGGCCTGGTTCGGTCGGTTTCATCACCCAGAGCGGTGCCCTGTGCACGGCCATCCTCGACTGGAGCTTCCGAGCGCGTGTCGGTTTCAGTGCGTTCGTCTCGATCGGCTCGATGCTCGATGTCGGCTGGGGCGACCTGATCGATTATCTTGGTGATGACCCTTACACCAAGTGCATCGTGATCTACATGGAATCGATCGGCGATGCGCGCTCGTTCCTGTCGGCCTCGCGTGAGGTGGCGCTGACCAAGCCGATCATCGTGATCAAGGCGGGGCGGACGGAAGCGGCGGCCAAGGCAGCCGCGTCGCACACGGGATCCTTGACCGGCAGCGACGAGGTCCTGGACGCCGCCTTCCGACGAGTGGGCGTGCTGCGGGTGAATTCGATTTCCGAGGTATTCAACATGGCCGAGGTGCTCTCCAAGCAGCCCCGGCCCAAGGGACCGCGGCTGGCGATCCTGACCAACGCCGGCGGCCCCGGAGTCCTGGCGACCGACGCACTGATTGAGAACCGGGGAGAGCTGGCCCCGCTCTCGCCCGAGACCATGGCTGCGCTTGACGCAATTCTCCCGGCCGCATGGAGCCACAGCAACCCGATCGACATCCTGGGCGACGCCGACCCCAAGCGCTATGCCAGCGCGCTGGAGATCACGGCGAAGGATCCCAACATCGATGGTCTGCTTGTGATCTTGACTCCGCAGGCCATGACCGACCCCACGGCCACGGCGGAGCGCCTCCGGCAGCACGCCAAGATCAGCGGCAAGCTGGTCCTGGCTAGCTGGATGGGGGGCGAAGCCGTCGAGGCCGGTCAGCAGATCCTCAACCAGGCGGGCATTCCCACCTACGAATACCCCGATACGGCCGCCCACGTCTTCACGCTCATGTGGCGCTCGTCGTACAACCTTCAGTCGCTGTACGAGACGCCGAACCTGCCGGTCGACAGCGAGACCGCGACCAATGCCCGAGAGAGCGCCGAGGCGATCATCGCCGCCGTCCGCCGTCAGGGCCGGACCGTGCTCACCGAACCCGAATCGAAGCAACTGCTGGCCGCCTACGGGATCCCCACGGTCAAGACCGTGATTGCCAAGACCCTCGGCGCGGCCGTGGCCGCCGCTGAAGACCTCGGCTACCCGATCGTGCTGAAGCTCTATTCCGAAACGATCACCCACAAGACCGACGTGGGAGGAGTCCAGCTCAACCTGAGAGACGCCGACGCGGTGCGCACGGCCTTCCGCGCCATCGAGTCGTCGGTTTGCCAGCGCGCTGGCCCCGAACATTTCCAAGGCGTCAGCGTCCAGCCCATGATCAAGCTCGACGGCTATGAGCTGATCATCGGCAGCAGTCTCGATCCGCAGTTCGGACCGGTCCTCCTCTTCGGCACTGGCGGCCAGCTCGTCGAGGTTTTCAAGGACCGCTCGCTCGCCTTGCCTCCGCTCAATACCACCCTGGCCCGGCGGATGATGGAGCAGACGCAGATCTACACCGCGCTGCGGGGGGTCCGAGGCCGCCAGCCGGTCAATATCGCCGCCCTCGAGCAGCTCATGGTCCGGTTCAGTCAACTTGTCGTCGAGCAGAAGTGGATCAAGGAGGTCGACATCAATCCCTTGCTCGCCTCTCCCAAGCGGCTCCTGGCGCTGGACGCCCGGGTCATCGTCCACGGGCTCGATGCCCAAGTCGGCGACCTTCCACGACCGGCCGTCCGCCCCTACCCCACCCAATACATCACTCCCTGGACCGATGAGGATGGAACTCAGGTCGTCCTCCGGCCAATCCGCCCCGAGGACGAGCCACTGCTCGTCAAGTTTCACGGCACTCTTTCCGAGCGCAGCGTCTCACTTCGCTACTTCCATGCCATGAAGCTCACAGCCCGCGTTGCTCACGAGAGATTGACCCGGATCTGCTTCATCGATTACGACCGTGAGATGGCCCTTGTGGCCGATCGCAAGAATCCCGAGACCGGCGAGCACGAAATCCGGGGCGTGGGCCGCCTGAGCAAGGTCCGGGGCACCGATGATGCTGAGTTCGCGCTGGTCGTTAGCGACCCTTATCAGGGACTGGGACTGGGCACCGAACTGGTCAACCGTCTGATCCAGGTGGGCCGTGATGAGCACATCCACCGAATCTTTGGCGACATCCTTCCGGAAAACATCGAGATGCAGCGCATCTGCGAGAAACTCAACTTCAAGATGACCCATAATGTCAAGGAATCGCTGATCCGAGCAACGACCGAGCTGTGATCCGAGCCGAACAGGGCGAGAAGAAGTTCCGTTCACCGCGGTGGATAAACGTCCCCCGTCCCCCGTCCCCCGTCCCCCGTCCCCCGTCCCCCGTCCCCTCTCCCTCTCCCTCTCCGCGCTCCCGATGGTCTGCTCATCGACACCGCGCGTCCAGCGCGGCCGCGGTGATCTGCTTGCCAGCGGCCGATTCCTCTGGTCAGATCCTTGGCCTGCTGGTAAGAAACTGCCTGGAATCCCCGAACCTATCGCGCTGCCACTCAGTCATCGATCGGTAGGCCCGTCGGGAACAGTCTCTCTCTTGCTGGCTCAGCCGGCCAGTCGATGAGAAAGATGGCAGGAATGCATCGACGAGATTCCTATCTGCGCGTGGCTGCTTGCCTTTTCTTGTTCCACCTGGCGGGACATCGCGCCCGGGCCGTGACCGAGGTGAGGCTCGACAAGGACTTCCTGGCTGGCATTGTCGAGAAGCTTCCCCCTGGCCCGTTCGAGAAGAAAGGGCAATATCGGGGCACGGTTCACTCGTACCGGCTTTTGGCCATCGATCCCAGGCGCCGGAGGTTCCTGGCCGCCTGCCAGGTCGAGGGAGAGTTCCGGCCGCCCGTAACCGGGCCGGTTTCGGAGCGGATCAGCCGGGCTGAAGACCATACCCGAGGCTTGCGCAAGTTCCGGTTTGAAATCACGGCCGGGGTGAATATCGAGGCCGGCCCCGACTCGATTCCCCGGTTCCGGGTCGACGTTGAGGAGGTCAAGAAAGCCGAGCTGGAGGGGATTGCCGGGTTGCTGGCCAAACTCCTGGGTAAGTTCTTCGACGATATAGTCACCCAGCTCGCCGACGGGCGAGCGTCGCTGCTAAGCCAGAAACTCAATTCCGAGGTCGTCAAGCGTTCGGCCGTCTTCAAGCAATACGGGGCCTTCTGCGGGATTGACTACACCCCTGACCAGGTCATCCTTCATTTCGACCTGACGCGTTTCAAGTCCGAGGGCATCGTGGGCTATGTATTCACCACGCCTCAGCCTGGAACCGTCCCGCTCTACCGCTGGTTCGATCGCCGGGTCGGCTCTCACGAGTACACGATCAGCCCTGGCGGGCCAGACCGGCCGAACCTGGTCAGCGAGGGCATCGCCTGTTACGTCTTTGACCACGCGGTTCCTGGTGCTGTCCCGCTGTATGGCTGGCACAGTCGGAAAGATCACCTCTACACGCTCGCGGCCGACGGGGAGGGCGTCCTGCGCAAGGGCTACCGGCCGGCGGGAGTCACCTTCTTCGTCAATTCCGACCCGGCGCCGGGCGCGGTCCCCCTTTACCGGTTCGTCGATCCACGCCACGGCCTGCACTTCTACACGACTCACCCGCACGCGGAGTTCGCGAAATAGCCAAACCACTTCAAGGCTGGCATGCTTCAAAGTTGGTCTTGACCGCCCTCTGATCTCGACTGCTCTCGTTGCGAATTTGTTTCGTTCGGCGACGGTCTCCCGACCCTGCCCGAGCCAGCCTTCGAGGTGCCTGGTTCAAGCCGCGCAGCGGCGGCAGCTCGTATCCTGGAGGCGTTAGCCCCAGGCCACCGCGATGGCATGATCAGATCCCCTGCCTCGTACCCCCGCACGGACAATTTTTGTCAGATTCTGTTAGGTTGCAAGTTCGCATCTTGAGACTCTTCGATCAAACGACGCCCAATATCGCAGAGGAACTGTACCGCTCCTCCTTCAGAAGCAAGGGGCGAGATGAATCCGTGAACGATCTGGTTCCGCACGCGAGACAAAGTTTCTAGCTTGCGAAATTCCTCAACGTTGATGACCGCATTCGAGTAAAGCTCGTTCAGCATACTCCGTGGTGGCGACCCCCAGCCTGCCCGTTCTCCCGCCGCGCGGAGCCTCAGACGCATCGCCGCTTCGAACCCAGCCCAAGCTGTAATCACTGCGGGACGAAGGAATCCTAGATGAACCATCTCCAATGACTCGCTGAAAGATTCTTCTATGTCTTCTTCCGAAAAATCTCTCGCCCCATCAATCTCCCTGGAGCTTGGGTTCTCTGCCTCCAGGATGGCGAAGTCGAACCTCCACCCCTTCTGCAAGCCGGTGATCTCGGCATACCGGGTCAGGTTCGAGTCTGCGGCCACTTCATCACGGTCCTTCTTCACCGCGACGAGAACGCCCTCAGTCCCTCGCTTGCCAAGGATCTCGATCTTGAAATCTTTCGCGAAGGACGGGAGGGCTTCCGGGTTGGGCCGAATTGTGACCTGATACCCCTGGCTCGCGTAGGCATCCGCCACCTGCTTCAGTTCTTGATCGAAGTCCATGATGTCACTTCGGGAGGGGAAATGGGTCTACGGGGTCTTCAATCCGCACGTATTACCCCACCTCAGATTACTCCAGAGGACACTCTGCGCCAACTAACCGACGGAGTGCGAACCTGACTTCCGAGACCCGCAATCCGGCGGCATAGAGCCCGAAAAGATGTCAGGAACAGAAAACGGTTTTCTTCCACCAATTTGCCCGAAATCGGTTCCTGACGTTAATGGCACTCGGAAATCCATAAGTTGCTTCTGGAACTTGGGATAGACAGATGCCGGCCTCCTTGGATAAAGGATTGGTGATTGCAAGAGTCAATTCTACGACTTGGCAACCATTCGGGTCTTGGTTGCAAGGGCCCGGAGCGAATCTTCAATCGGCCCGCGGCGATGAAGCGGTGAAAGACGTCCTCCGCGGCGAACGAAACCCCCGGTGCCCGTCCCGATGTCGCTTTTCCTTTGCGCCATGCCAAACCACTGAACACTGGTTTTTCAATCGGCGCGCGGTAGGCTTGATTCGATGCATCAACGCGACGCCTGAGCACGGGGGCTAGGTTTCATTGGAAACCAGTGTCCCGGGTCTGCTGCTTTGGGAGATGAAAGGCAGTACCGTGGAATCAATGACCACGTTTGACAGTACCAAGGAGAGCCTCATCGACCTCCTTCAAAGCGTCAAACAGGGGAAGACCCAGCTTCCCGACTTTCAACGTGGGTGGGTCTGGGACGATGACCATATACGGAGCCTGCTGGCGAGCGTTTCGCTGTCTTTCCCGATCGGGGCGGTGATGATGCTCCAGACCGGCAATCCCGATGTCCGGTTCAAGCCGCGACTCGTCGAAGGCTTGACTCTGGCAAATTCTCCAGAGCCCGAACGACTTATCCTGGACGGCCAGCAGCGACTCACGTCCTTGTTCCTGGCACTCATGTCGGGGGTCCCGGTGAGCACACGTGATCGAAGGGACAAACCGATCAATCGCTGGTACTACCTGGACATCGCCAAGGCGCTGAGCCCCAACGGCGACCGCGAGGAGGCGATCGTCGGCATTCCCGAAGACAGGCAAATCCGCCTGAAGTGGTGCCAGACTAACGGCATCGAACCCAAGCGCTGCGACTGCATCGTGAACAAGACCGCGATATCAGCCAAAACCAATCGCATGATCGGTGGCAGCCCGCCGAGCAATTACCTCTCCCGGATTCAGAAGAGCGCAGGGGTCACACCGACGAGAATGGACTCAATCCTGGAATCGCACGTGATTGAACCGGCGGTCCTTCGTTCCGATGATTTCCTGGCCTTCTTCAAGACTCGAGAAAAAGCCCTGCTCGACAGGGTGGAGGCTGCGATGGGCAAGCCGATCGCCCGCGACCTCGTACAGCCCGAAGCCGATGACCAGGGGGACTACGAGGACGAGGGGGAACCCGAAGCGGAAATGGTCGCGTAATCGTCTCCGCAGAATAAGCCGAACCTCGATGGTCGAGGTTTCACGGAGTTCAGCCAGAGACCTGCCGCTTGGATGATGAGGTGGAATGCACGATGGCGAAGAAGAAGGCTGCAACCCCCAAGTACGAAGCGTTCAAGCATCCCGAGGCGACGAGCCCGATGCGGCCCGATGTGGGGACGCAGGCGGCCTTCAAGAAGAAGAAGCCGCCGGTGACCTATCGCTATGATTCCTCGCTCTCCCCCGCAATGGACTGGGACGGTGAGAACCCCGCGCGAGAGGAGGCAGAACAGATCCTGTCCGAGCTGACGGAGCGGGTGGCGGACCTTCGGGGAGAGCTCGAAGATCCGGAGCTCGACCCCAACCTCCGCGGCCGGCTGTCCATAATCTCATCCCGGTTCTTCATGTTGACCGAGACACTCAAGGCCATGTCGCGGCCGTTCCTCAACTGGGCTGGCAAGGCCGAGCGGCACTCCTTTGATGTTCCCACGCTTCCCCTGTTCGTCCACGAGCGCCTCTCGACCAAGGCCATCGTCCAGACCCTACGCGGCCACAAGCGCGAACAACTCACCCAGGGCACGATGTTCGACCTCTTCGGTGATCCTCACCATTCGATTGCCGACCAGATCACAAGGGCCTATGAGCACCCAGGGCTTACGCACCACTTTTCCCTGGGTTTTCTGGGGTTTTCATGGAAAATATAACAGAATCATATAATGTAACTTAAATAGCAAGTCGCTGTATTGGTCACAACACTATTGAAAAGCCCGACCGCTGGGTCAACCGGATGATCCTGGGCGACTCCCTCGTGGTGATGAACTCGTTGCTCCGCTTCGAGAACTTGGCCGGGCAGGTCCAGATGATCTACATGGACCCGCCGTACGGAGTTAAGTTTGGGAGTAATTTTCAACCGTTTGTGCGGAAGCGAGACGTGTCCCACGGCGACGACGAAGATCTGACACGAGAGCCGGAGATGGTCCAGGCCTATCGGGACACATGGACCTACGGAATTCATTCTTATCTGACAGTCATTCGAGACCGCCTTTCAATCGCCCGTGAATTACTAAGCCCGGAGGGGTCTCTGTTCCTCCAAATCTCGGACGAGAACGTGCATCACGTCCGAGAACTTCTGGACGAAGTATTTGGAGCAGAGAACTTTGTATCACTAATCACATTCAAAAAAACAACGGGCGCCTCGGGAGTGAGACTCTCCGCAGTTGCGGACTACCTGTTGTGGTATGCCCGTGACATTGAGCGAGTGAAGTATCGCGAAGTCTACGCTGATAAGGTCGCGGGGGAGACCGGAGCCTCTCAATACACTTGGGCGGAGTTACCGGATGGCTCACGACAGAATTTCAATACTTTTGACAGGCTCAAGTCTGAGGCTCCCCCCGGATCTCGCGTTTTTGTGCACGACAACATTACGAGCCAGCGACCTGCGCAGGGCGATGATGTTCGCTCTTACCCTTTCGAAGGAAAAGACTACACGCCCGGAAGGGGCACATTCAAAACTGACAGAAAGGGCCTCGACAACCTATCAAGGGCAAGAAGGCTTATGGGACTGGGCGGAACTCTACGTTACATCCGCTTCCTTGACGACTTCCCGGTCTACCCGCTTTCGAATACATGGGACGACACCGTGACCTCTGGATTCGCGGCACAGAAACTTTACGTCGTTCAGACAAACCCCAGTGCGATCCAGCGATGCCTGCTGATGACCACCGACCCCGGCGATCTCGTCCTCGATCCAACCTGCGGCAGCGGCACCACCGCCTACGTCGCCGAGCAGTGGGGCCGGCGCTGGATAGCGATCGACGTGAGCCGCATCCCGCTTGCCCTCACCCGCCAACGTCTGCTTACGGCTACCTATCCCTACTTTCAGCTCAAGGAAGAGACGCGCGGTCCAGTTGGAGGGTTCGTCTACAAACGCAAGCAGAACAACCGAGGCGAGGAAGTCGGTGGAATCGTCCCCCACGTTACACTCAAGTCGATCGCGAACAACGAGCCTCCCGTTGAGGAGGTGCTCGTCGATCGGCCCGAAATCGAGCCGAACATCACCCGGGTCTCGGGTCCGTTCAGTGTAGAGGGGACGATCCCGCCACCCGTGGATACGCCTGGCGATTCCGATGGTTCGTCGGAGGTCGGCACCGAGTCCAATGGCAAATTCGCCGACCGGATGCTCGAAGTACTCCGCAAAAGCCCAGTGCTGCGGCTGGAGGGGAACCGGTCCGTCACACTCAAGAACATTCGGCCCCCAGCCAAGTCGCTCTCCCTTTCGGCCGAAGCGATCCAGACGGGGGAGGAAGACAAGCCCGTGGCCTTTGCCTTCGGCCCGGAGAACGGGGCGGTGACCGAGTCCTTGGTGCACCAATCGCTCCGCGAGGCCAGCATGAAGGGGTACGCTCACCTCTACGTCATCGGCTTCGCAATCCAGCCCAACGCCCGCAAGCTGATCGACGATGCGGGGGTATGGGGCATACCGGCGACCTACGTGCAGGCCACGCCCGACCTGATGATGGGCGACCTGCTCAAGAGCCTGCGGTCGAGTCAGATCTTCAGCGTCTGCGGCCTGCCCGAGGTAGAGGTCCGGCCGGCGGGGGATGACCGGTATGAGGTCGAACTGGTCGGACTCGACGTGTTCGACCCGATCACCATGGAGGTTGAGCATCGGCGGGGGGACGACGTACCCGCGTGGTTCCTCGACACCGATTACAACAACCTCTGTTTCCATGTCTGCCAGGCATTCTTCCCCCGCACATCGGCCTGGGACAACCTCAAGAGGGCTCTGAAGGGCATCTATGATGATTCCGTCTGGGACCACCTCGCGGGGACCACAAGCACTCCCTTCGAGTCGGGCGAACACCTTCAGGTTGCAGTGAAGGTGATCGACGACCGAGGCAACGAGTTGCTGGTTGTGAAGAGCCTTCCGAAGTAGCCACGGGTTAGCCACCATGTCCGAGTCGCTTGAAAGCCAAGCCCCATGAGCGGATACGAAGTCCCCCAGCCCATTCTGAATTCTCCCTTCGACCCACCGGCTGAGCACTGGCACATCGTCGAGGGCGAGCTGCCAGAGCGTGCCCAGGGCCGGAGGAGAGCGATATACTTCTACCGCGACCCCAAGGCGAAGGACGCGCAAGGGCAAATCTCCGGTGTCCCGGTCGAGCTCGAACTCGTGAACCTCATCCGCGAGCGATTGGACAAGTGGCGGGCCGAGGGCTATCCCGGGGTCACGCGGACGACGCTGGAGCTGCTCCAGTGGTGGAACCGCGACGGCCGAGAACGGAGGCTTTTTTTCGCCCAACGCGAGGCAGCCGAGACCATCATTTTCCTGACCGAGGCCCGTGGCGACTTTCTCCAGGGCATAACAATCAGGCGAGATGAGCCGAGCGATGCCGAAAAGGCAGAGGGTTACGCCGCCTTCCTGCGGTACGCCTGCAAGATGGCCACCGGCTCAGGCAAGACGACCGTGATGGGAATGCTTTCCGCATGGAGCATCCTCAACAAAATCAACGACCGCTCCGACGCGCGGTTTTCCGATGTTGTGCTTATCGTCTGCCCCAATGTCACGATCCGCGATCGACTCCGCGAGCTCGATCCCGAGGGAGGCGAGGCCAGTCTCTACCGGACACGCGACCTGGTGCCGCAGGAACTGATGAAGCTGATGAACCAGGGCAAGGTGATCGTGACCAACTGGCACGTCTTCGAGCCCCAGGCAATCACCACCGGTGGCGTAAGTTCCAAGGTAAACAAGGCGGGAGTGGTTCAACCGACTCGCGAGTGGATCGTCATTGGCGGCAAGACGACAACGGCCAGAGGTTCGCGGTACATGACCCAGACGGCGCTCGAGGCTGCAATCGCCTCGGGGGACCTCGTCGTGCTCAAGCAAGAACACGACGATGCCGGGAATCTCAAGAAGGTTCTCGTGCAGTCCGAGAAGCGGGTCGAAAGCGATACCGCGCTCGTCAACCGGATTATCGGCCGCGAGGTGGGAGGTAAGCAGAACATCCTCGTGATGAACGACGAGGCCCATCACGCGTACCGAATCAAGCGTGAGGTTGCCAACGTCGAGCAGGGAGAGCTGTTCGACGAGGAGTTTGAAGACGAGGAGGACGCGGAAGCCTTCGAGAAGGAGGCGACAGTCTGGATCGATGGCCTGGACCGTATCCACAAGCTCCGCGGCATCAACGTCTGCATCGACCTTTCCGCGACCCCCTATTTCCTTGGCAGGGTGGGGCAGGAGACCAATCGACCGTTCCCGTGGGTCGTGAGCGACTTCGGCCTGATCGACGCCATCGAGTCGGGGCTGGTCAAGATTCCGCAACTCGCGATCCGCGACACGACCGGGGCGGCGATTCCGGGTTACTTCAATATCTGGCACTGGATCTTGCCCAAGCTCACCCCAGCCGAGCGCGGCGGCAAGCGAGCCAATCCCAAGCCGGAGGCGATCCTCAAGTGGGCGCACACCCCGATCGCCATGCTGGGCGGCCTGTGGGAGGACACGACCGCTGAGTGGAGCAAGGGCGGCGAGCCCCGCCCGCCAGTGTTCATCCTGGTCTGCAAGAACACGGCGGTCGCCAAGGTCGTCTACGAATGGCTCGCCGAAGACAAGGCCCCGACGGGCATTCCGCCAGTGAAAGTCGACACGTTCCGCAACCGCAACGGGGCGGTGAATACGATCCGCGTCGACTCCAAGAAGGTGCACGAGACCGACACGGGGGAGGCCAAGAGCGACGAGACGCGGTGGATGCGGTTCACCCTCGACACCGTAGGCAAGACCGACTGGCCGCCGGATCGCCAGGGCCGCCCGATCTACCCCGAAGCCTTCGAAGAACTGGCCAAGAAGCTCGATCGTCCCCTTCACCCACCGGGTCGTGACGTTCGTTGCATTATCAGCGTGGGCATGCTTACCGAAGGCTGGGATTGCAGCACGGTCACACACATCATCGGCCTGCGGCCGTTCATGTCGCAACTGCTCTGCGAGCAGGTCGTCGGCCGGGGCCTACGGCGGGCGAGCTACGAGGTGGAAGAGAACGGACTGCTCCGCGAGGAGGTGGCCAAGGTCTTCGGGGTCCCCTTCGCGGTGATCCCGTTCAAGGCTAACCCCCAGGCAGCGCCCCCACCCCAGAAGCCGCGCAAGCACGTTCACGCCGTTCCCGCCAAGGCGGCCTACGAGATCAAATTCCCGCGGGTCGAGCGATACACCACGGCGATCCGCAACCGGGTTGCTGTGGACTGGCCGAACGTCCCCAATCTCATCATCGATCCCGGCCACATCCCGCCCGAGGTCGAGATGAAGGCCCTCAGCGTCAACAACCTGGGGCGCCTCTCCCTGACCGGCCCGGGCAGGGCCGACGACGTGTCGCTGGTCGAGTTCCGGAGCAAGCGACGGTTGCAGGAACTGACCTTCGACTTATCGCGGTCACTGACACGCGATTACTATGCCCAGGCGCGTTGCGACGTTCCCGCCCACGTGCTCTTCCCACAGCTTTTGGCGATCTGTGAGCGGTACGTCCGCGATTTCGTGAAGGTCCTCAGGCCCGCGGATCGGAAAGACCTGTTTTGCAGTCCCTACTACGGATGGCTTGTCGAGCGTCTCGTCGAGGCGATCCGGCCCGACACCTCCCAGGGCGAAGCCCCGGAAGTGCCGAAGTTTGAGGAAGGCCGCGGCCCAGGCAGCACGGCCGACGTGGACGTATGGACCACGAAGGAGGTCCGAGAGGTCCACAAATCCCACTTAAACTACGTAATCGCCGACACCCGCCGCTGGGAGGAGCAAGTGGCCTACTACCTCGACACCAACGACAAGGTCGAGGCCTTCGTCAAGAACCAGGGCCTAAACTTTACCATCCCGTACCTCCACAACGGCCAGGCGCACGACTACGTCCCCGACTTCATCGTCC
>JBEKTN010000031.1:0-33433 GCA_049516015.1 Isosphaeraceae bacterium
CGCGACGTGCATGTCTCGGGTTCGAGGTTATTTCGCTCGCGGCCGTTTCTTCGGCGTTCTGAGTTCGCTGGCGTAAGCATTCATGCCGCGTCGGCTCTCCGCAAGCAGTTTCCCAAGCCGCCTCACTTCGTCTTTGTCCGCCCACAGGATCCAATAGCCTTGCACCGGCGTCTTGCGACTGTGGACCCAGCCGCGGTTGGCCCAGTCCCGCAACTTCAGGTGGCTCATCTTTAACTCGCGGGCCAGATCGGTCAGCCACCATTCGTGCTGGCCGAGCAGTTCGCCGTGAGACCGTTCGTTCCCGATCAGGCCGCGGCGCTTGAGCAACTGGTGGACGACCGGCGTGGTAAACGCGCCGCTCCGCTTGGGCGGGTAGAATCCCTCAGCGTTCAGCGCCTTCGCAATCTCTGGAGCGGTGTAACCGGCCTCACGCAGCTCCACCACGCGGTTCATGAGCGGCTCAAAATCTCGGAGCTGCGCATAGGTCGCAACGGGCCGAACGATCTCATGCTGACTTTCATAGCCGCCGGCCCAGTGGATCGTCACATCGACGAATTCACTGTCGCATCGGACTTGCACCACTACACGCTTCACAAGACATCGCATCATATGTTTCCGATCAGCGTTCGTGGTGCCTGGCGCATCCCACAAGGCGGGGATGTCGGAAGCCAACGCCTCGATGCGGGCCCGCTCCTCATCGGTGAGTTGGACCGGCGTCTCTCGTACGAATCGGTCGTATTCTTCCTGGAGTTGCCGTTCTTGGCTCAGCGCTTCCTCCCACCGTTTTTCCAGCGTCCCGGCCACCAGGCGGTTGCCCGGATCGACGGCTTGGTACCGACGCTCGGTCAACTCGACCTCGTAGTGGGCCCGCTGTTGCCGTTGCCGCCAGTGCTTTTCGAGACGCTGACGCTCCCGCTCGACGTCCGCACAAGCCTTGAGACTCAAGGCCACCGCCGCCGGTTCGAGCGTGCGTAACACCTGCTGCGCCACCAAGTCATCGATCGCCTTGGCGGCCGGCCCATAGCAGCGCGGTTCGGTGCCCTCCACATATTGGCGATTACAAGCGTACTGAGCCATGCCGTTTTCATGATAAGATGCTTGCATCTGTCGACCGCAGTTGCCACAAGTCAGCACTCCTGGGAGGAGCGCCGCACCGGAACGCGGCACGCCTGCGGAACCAGGCCCGTTCCGGTTTTGCTTTACGCGTTCTCGGTTCTTTAAATATTGATCCCAGCTAATATACGCGGGGAGATGGTCTTTGAGCAGCACCTTCCATTGCTCCATCGGCACCCAGGGCCGGTAACGATTGCTCGGGGAGAAGCTGCCCTTCCGATCGGTGGGTCGCCGACCGTACGCGTACGCACCCGCATAAATGGGATGACGCAGCATCTGCGCGAGCGACACAAGCGATGGCCGACGCCATTCCAGTTGCCCTTTCTTAGCTCCGGTGCGGGCTCGGACCGGCAACTTGATGTCGTGCCGGATCATCCAGTGGAACAACGCGTAGATGCTGCCGAGCTCATCGAACTTGTCGAAGGCAAGGTGGATAACGCCCCGAGCCTGCTCATCGGGGTCGAAATCCACTTCCCCCGTCGGCAGGATCACATAGCCCATCGGCACGGCGTGGAACAGCTCACCGCGTTTCGCCTTGTTGTCTCGGCCACGCTCCAGACGATTGCGCATGATGTGCAATTCCATCTCGCTCATGCTCCCTTTCAGGCCCAGGCGAAGGCTGTCGTTGGGGTCGCTGGGGTCGTACACACCATCTTCGTCCGCCAACAGGCTGTCGCAGAGGGCGCACATCTCGAACAGGTTATGCCAATCCCTGGACGAACGGGCTAGCCGGCTCATCTCCAGACCGAGCACCAAGCCGACATGGCCCAACGTCACCTCGGTGACCAGGCGGTGAAAGCCGCTGCGCCCTTCAGCCGTGCGACCGCTCTTGCCCAAGTCTTCATCGATGATCAACACGCGGTCCCGCGGCCAACCGAGCGCTACCGCATGATCGGCGAAGGCCTATTGCCTGGCGGTCGATTCGCGGTTCTCCAGGACTTGTCGCGGAGATGACTGCCGCACATAGACGACCGCCGGCTTTTCCAAGTGAGTCGACAGGATCTTGGAGGAAGGCACTCGAGCGGGCGACGAGGGCGGCAAGAGGGCGGGACACTGGCCAGCGACGGGGTTTTTCTCAGCAGTCTTCATGAGGCACCTCCGCGCTTCTTTGCGGTGGCTGAAGCTGCTGGGCGATGTGGCGACTGAGCACCTGCAGGGTTTGCTGGCGATCCTCCTCGGGGAGGACCTCCCACAGCCGATGCAGAGCTAGCCGCCGACACTGATCCGGGCCCTCCGGAAAAAGGTTCGTTTTTGGACTCGAGGCATGATTCTCCTCCTTGCGTGCCGATATGGTAAGCTCGATACCAATCCGCGAGCTTCAAAAAAGCCGTGACGGATAATACCGGAAACCGGGATGAGGGTCGATCCCGGTTAGGTTCCTGGGTCTTGTGTTTGCTTGTTCTGCAACGCTTTCAAGGGAACAGATCTGTCGGGAATTGACCCCGATACTGGCCAGGTGGAGCGCCTCTTCGACCCGCGGACCCAAGTTTGGTCGGATCACTTCGAGCTGCGCGGGGCCTTGATCTTGGGCCGAACTTCGACGGGCCGGGCCACGGTCGCGGTCCTGGCAATGAACCAAGATCGAAGAGTCCTGCTCCGCGCGGAGATCCTCACCCTGGGTGAGTTCTGAAATATCGAAGGTCCACCTCGCCCCGGGCGGTCATTGCTTGATCTTCAAGTTCCTCACATGGAACGCGATCGCTTCCTGGACGTGCAGGTCCCAGAATTCCCAGTTGTGAACGCCGACGAACTCTTCGTACTCGTGGGCGATCTGCATGGATTCCAGGTGGCGGTGGAATGCGCGGTTTTGGTCGATCAGGAAGTCGCCCTTGCCGCAGTCGATCCGTAAGGCGGGAATGCGGCCGTGGTCGAGTTTCTCGACGATCCCGAAGGGGTCCTCGGGACCCCCCTTGGCAGCCTTGCCGAAAATTCGCGCGAGCTCGGCGCCGATGTCCTTGATGTTGTCGGTGTCGAAGGGCTCCCAGAGGATCGCCAGCGCGCCGGAGTGGGAGTTGACGCTGGCGAACATCTCGTGGTGCTTCAGGCCGATCTTGACCGCGCCGTAGCCGCCCATGGACAGCCCGCCGATCGCCCGGCCGGAGCGCTCGGCCTTGACGGGGAGGGTGCGATCGATCAGGCCGACGACGTCCTTGATCAGGTCATCCTCATAGGCGTAGCCGATGACTGCGTTGGTGTAGAAGCCCCGGCCGCCATCGGGCATGACAACCACCAGCGGCAGTCCCTCGACGTAGCGCTCGATGCTCGTGCGCCGCATCCAGATCGTGTCGTCGTCGGACAGTCCGTGCAGCAGGTAAAAGACCGACCAGGGCCTGGGAATCGCCGGATCATCCGGGAAGACCACGCTGACCGACGAAGCCTTCTGAAGCGACCGGCTGTGATAGTTGATCCGGGCAAACGCCATGGGCTCTCCTCATCATGTGTCACGCTCCGGCGTGACGTTCGCTTTGAAAATGTCCCACAAGCCGCTCGATCTCTGCTTCAATTCCGGCGACCTCTTCGAGGCCCATTCCCGGGTGCTCGACCAGCACGGCCCGGGTCCGCTCTGCAAGCTCCCTCGGATCAGCCTGATTCAGGATGGCCGACAGGTCGATCCGTTGCAACAACCCTTTGGTCAGGGGTCGCTTGGCGTCGGCAAAACTCAGGGCCCGGATGAGCTCGAGCGTGGTCGGATCATGGTAAAGCGCACAGAGTACGGCCGCCTCGATTGCCGACGCGCAGGGCAGCAGGTAGCAGGTATCGTCGAGCATGACCGGCTGCCCGTCAATGGGTCCGACAGCCTGGAAAATCGGAGTGCGATAGAGCCCGGACACGGCCAGCTTGAAGGGCGCAAAACTGTACGGCCCGACCCCGAACATGGCGAAAGGGGGCTGGCCGCGGTAAATCGACGATTTCCGGCCCGCGAATCGGGATGCGTGGCTCTCGAGGTAACTCCAGAGCCTGGGGGCGCTCTGCTCGAGCACCAGGGTCGACTGGCCGATTCGCTGCTGGGTGACTATGAGCGCACGGCGGGGGCGATCCGCCGCTGGCTTGCGGAGATCGTTTCCCTTGAGCAGCGGGTAGACAAACTGCGGCTCGACGTCAACCTCCTGGCCCAGCCGGTTGCGATAAGGATGCGATCGGCCTTCTGCCGCAAGTTCCACGACCGCCGCGGCATCGTGCTTGATCCCCTGGCGCCAGGTCAGCGGACAGGATCCCAGGGCAAACGCGTGCCGCGCGACCGCGCCCGCGTCGGCGATCAGCCGGCCCTGGAAAAAACCCAGCGCCCCGCGCGGTTGATCCGCGTCGAGCGCGGCGAAGACGGGAACATGCGTCTGGCATTTTTCAAGAGGCCCACCCAGGGTCACCCGCAGCAAGCAGGCGCCCACCGCGGCGCCGAACCAGCGCGCGGCGTCGATCTCGTGGATCGAGGCTTCCGCGATTGGCAACCCCTGGCGATTGGCGAACTCGAGAACAGCACGCGCCGCTGAGGTCTTGCACAAGAGCGCGATCGTCGGCTGCTCTCCGGCCAGCTCCTCGAGCAGCTTGATCCAGACCGCCTCGGCAATGTCGAAGTTGGAGCTGCCGGTGCGAGCCTCGATGCCCGGCAACGCCTTGAGGTTCCGCTTGCTGGGAACGTTGCCGCTGTCCAGTTTCCCCAGCGCGGCGGAGGTGATCCAGGGAGGGTTGCCCACGACCAGAAGAGGGCCCCGGTCGCGCCAGGGCAAGCCGGTACGCAGGTCAAGGTCGAAAAGATTGGCGCGGAGGATGTCAACTCGCGAGCCGGGATGCCTGCCGGCCAGCGACCGCGCCGTGGTCCAGTACGATTCCTGGATCTCGATGCCGATCAGCTCGCGCGGGGGTACTTCGTGCTCGAGCAGGGCCTGGAGAAACGAGCCACTGCCACAGGTCGGCTCGAGGATGCGAGTCCAGCGCGCGCCGATTGGCCCGAGTGTATGCAGGACCGCGTCAACCAGGTCCCGCGGGGTCTGGAAATCGCCCAGGTCCCCTCGCCCGTGGTCCAATCGTCGCATTGCGGTTCAGCCGCTTCCGCCGCCCCGCGGCACTGGCTGCTTACTTACTTCACCTTGGCCCCAGGCACACACTCGGGATCGTCAGGGGTCAGCACGATGACCTTCTCTCCCGAGGTGGCCGCCAGGAGCATGCCGTTTGAGGTCTCGCCGCGGAGCATCACAGGCGCCAGGTTGTTGACAATCACGATCAGCTTGCCGAGTAGTTGCTCCGGGCTGTAATGCTGGCGAATCCCGGCCACGATCTGCTTTTGCTGATCGCCCACGTCCACCTGCAAGAGCAAGAGCCGCTCTGCGTTGGGATGGGGTCTGGCCTCAACGACCTTGGCGACCCGGAGCTCCAGCTTGGCGAAATCGTCGTAGGTGATCACGTCGGCCATCGTCGAAAATCCCTCGTGGGCTGTCGTTCACAGATTCAAGAAGACACCTTGATTGTGCCTGGAATCGCGCGCCAATCCAATGCGGGACCACGAAAATGGTGCTTGATCATCACCGTCGAGGGAGCACCAGTCGGGCCAGTCCTCGCCCGAGGTTCTGGATCACGGCCCAGGCGATGACGAACGGGGTGGACGGGTGCCTGAAGACCGTGGGCAGGTTGCGCTCGAAGACGAAATGGCCGAACCACATGATCGCGTAGGAGAGGACGAACAGGGCGAGCGACCAGAGCGGGCGGAACGGTAAGAGCAGGACGGCTGCCGCCATGATCGGCCAGCCCACGCCCACGTGCAGGAAATGGTTGACCGGATGGGCGTGGTCTTCATGGTACTTTGCGACCAGCCGGTCGAATCGTGACCCGGCGGCCGGTTCGTGGCTGGGAAGCGTCGGCGATTCCGGGTTGCTCATCGGCGGCAATCTCTTCCGGGTCTTGATTCACTTCTCTTCGCTGGCACCGGGCGTCCGGGCCACCTTGGGCGTGATGCCCTGGTGCGCCTTCGGGTCCTTGTGATCGTCCAGACCCTTGTGAGCGATCTGGCTCCAGAAGGTAACAAACTCGAATTTCGGCGAGTTGTCCTCATCGTGGCAGCGAGTGCACACCTGGTTCTTGATGGCCTGCTCGGCGGTCACCTTGAGCGGACTGCGATACTCGAGGTTCTCGGGGGCCGACACGTGCTTCGACCCCGGCCCATGGCAGTTCTCGCACTGGTTGCCCTTGAGATGCGGCGTCGCGTCCTCGGACCGCCAGCCCGATGTGTACTCGAAGCCCGTTGTGTGGCAGGTCACGCATTCCGCATCGAAGATGGTATTGGGCTTGGGATCCTTCTCCAGGGCGACAAAGGCCTGGGCGTGCTTGGTCGTGGACCATTTCGCGAACGTGTTCGGGTGGCACTGGCGGCAGGTCTCGGCGCCGACGAAAGTGGACCCGGCCGTGCCGCCCGTGTAATCGTGACGGGGGAAGCTCTCGACCACGCCCGCACCCTTGAGCATGTTGCGATACTCGTCCTCGATGATCTTCTTCATCTCCGTACCCGGGCCATTGTACTTGTGGTCGAGGGTGACCGGGTAATAACGCATCTTCTGAGCGGCGTCGGCGAAGAAGCCAACCGCCCCGACGTATTTCCCGCGCCGGCCGACCGTCACCAGCATCGTCTTGCCGCCGTTGAGCATGAGCGGCTCGCGATCGAGCGGATCGGCGAACTGAGAGGTCGAGACCACCACGTCGAATCCCGGATAGGCCGTGGCCAGTCGCTTCGCTAGCTCGGGGGGTCCCTGAACCATCAACACCTGGTACTCGCTCTTGCCTTCCATCCCCGCCAGGGCCGCACCCAGCACGTCGTCGGGACGCTGGACGACCCCCAGCAATTCGGCCTTATCGGGGTCGTTGAGCTGGGCGATCGCCTCCGGATCGACGACCGCAGTGATGCCCAGCTTCACTTGCCCTGCCGAGATTATCTGGCTCGCCTGGATTTTCGACTCGAAGCCCGCGCCAGGCTGAACATTCGCCACGACGATCTTCGTCGCATCACCCAGGCCGTTGAGGTACTGGGCGAACGCCTCGCCGATTCCCACCTTGAGATCCTCTGCGCTCAATGCGATCGCGTCATACTTGAGTGTGCTGAACGCTTTCAGGGCGATGCCGAACTTGATCTTGGCCTGTTCGAATCCTCCCCGGGCGGCGCCTGGGTCCTTGATCAGGCTGCCCAAGTCGATGAGCGCGACGGGCCAGTTCTGGGCCTTCAGCCGCTGGACGAAGTCGAACCGGCGAATCAAGCCGCCAAGCTGACCCTGGGTGCAGCCGCAGGGCTCGAGATAACCGTCCATTTGGCCCGAGATGATCAGCACGCCCCGCGGTGCCGGCCAATCGGCCAGCAGCTTGCTCGACCGGGCGCTCTCCGCGCCGGACGATGCCGCGGGCCCTGCGGACGTCGCAGCGGTCGAGGGAGCCGATGTCGTCGAGGTGGACGAGGTGCAGCCGATGTAGGTCAGTACAGTCACGGCCAGCAGGACGCCCAGGCACGCTCTCTTGGGAAACTGCGACATTGCTTTCCTTTCCTGATCCGGAACCAGCATGGGACAAGCCGCGGTCATGGTCCCGCGGCTCGATTCCCGGATCTGCTGCCGGCCGGTCGCACGACCGGACGCGCCGGCGTCCTTTGCTTGTGGGCTGAGATCCGTCCGCCACGCGAAGTTTAGCGTACCCGGGCACCTCGGGTAAGACCAATTACCGGCTCACCCTGGGACGGGATTTCAATCCCGTCATACTTTAGAACGAGAATATCAGGATCGGTATAAGGTCGCCCCAGGCCCCTCAACCCGACCCCACGACGATGTTGACGGGAACCTTGAGCTCGCCGGCGCCGGGATGGTCGGTCTGGAAGATGATCTCGTCATCGATGAGGCCGGGGGATGTTCCGGACGGCACGGTCACGGTCAGGCGGTATCGTCCCTTGAGGGTCGGCGTGTCGTTGGGTGCGATCGAGACATCGACTTTTTCGGGCTTGCGAATCACCTTGAAGCTGGTCGGCCGGCCTTCCCGGACCAGCAGGATCAACTGGCCCGAGGCCCCTTCCTTACCGTTGACCGCGACCATGCGCAGGATCGAGGGCATCAGGCTGATCGGACCGGACGCCGTGCCTGCAAGCACAAGCTGGAGCTTGGGCTGCTCGGGGTGGTCGGTCTCGACGATCAGCTCCTCGCGGAAAGTCCCCAGGGCCATGCCGGGCTTGAACTCCAGGTTGACCCGGTACCCCCCCTTGGCCTTGAGATTCTCGAGTTCCTTGGGCGTGAAGGGAACCGGCTTGGCGACGATCTGATTCGGCTTCGATGTGCTGAGCTGCTTGATCTTCAGCTCGGGATGTTCGGGCGAGAACAAGGCGATCGAGATCTCCTTGACCTTATCGGTGGGAACATCTCCGACCATGAGGACTCCTTCGTGCGGTTCGGGCAGCACCACGATAGGGCTGTGGACCATACCGTGGACCTTGAGCATGAATTCTGGACGGTCCGGATCATTGGTGCCGATCGTCGCCCCCTTGGAAA
The DNA here is from genome assembly GCA_049516015.1 of Isosphaeraceae bacterium. Taxonomy (GTDB): domain Bacteria; phylum Planctomycetota; class Planctomycetia; order Isosphaerales; family Isosphaeraceae; genus Aquisphaera. Next base: position 8,619 of record JBEKTN010000031.1, read on the forward strand.
ACTCGCCGATCGCGTCCTTGGTCTTCCATTCGAGCTCGATCTCGGTGGCATCACCCGGCTTGACGACCTCCCGGGTCCCTTCCCCCTTGAGCTTGGGAATGGTGCAGGTGCAGGTGGAACCGAGCAGCCAGATTTCGAGGTCGCCTTCGCCGGTGTTCTTGACCTTCCACTTCCGCGTGGTCGTCTTCTGGGTGCAAAGCTCCCCGAACTCATGAGTGAGGGCACCCTCCACCTCGACCCGAGGCTGGGGGCCCTCTGTCTTGACGCCGGCCGGCAGACTCCAGGTCGGGCTCGAGCCCGTCCCATACTGAACCACGAGGGTCGCAGTCGCGGCCAGCACGACCACGACTACACACAGAATGACCCACCGCAACATGATGGTATGACTCCGGCTCAACAAACTGAAACAATGAAGGCAATGATGACGCTCGAGGCGCAATCAGATGACGTGCGTTCGCTCCAAGGCGATGCCGGTTGGCGTCGAGAAAGCTCATCGTCATCCCGGCATGATCCCGCATCTTGACGACTCCTCATCTTAAGTACCGCCATGCATCAGGGTCAAGCCGTGGCAAGCGGCCGCCCAGGGCCGTTTCATTTCGGATTTCGACCGTGATCGGGAGGGCGCGGCTGCCGCCGAACCTCTTCATTCTCCCCAGACTAATGTTGGCTCGGCGGGAGTCTCGCCCTGGGCTGCCCGGTGGGAACTGGGAGGAGTTCCCCAGTTGCACCGCACCGACCGGTTCAGCGCCGCAGTGCACGATCATTGCGATAAAGGAAATGGCGAGGGCCAGGCACCCAATTTGGAAACGGCGAAGGATGAGACGATCGGACTCGATCTAGAATGCGCGAGGAGCGAGAAAAGCGCAAGTCAAATAAATATTCAATATATCAGAGTCACAGGAAATACTTGGATGTGCACGGAGAGGCAGGGAGCAGAAGCTGTGCCGAACAATATTGACCGGGGTCTCCGGGGGGGACAACACCGGCGACAGTTAGGGTAGCCCCTATCTGACACCGGGTGACTCCGAGGCTTACGCCGGTTTCCTGTTCCAATGCTACTCATGCCCCGAAAGCCCGAGGCGCTGACTGGCGCGGAAGAGGACGCGTTCGGTGAGCACCATAGCCAGGTGGCTGCGATACTCCGCCGAGGCAGCGAGGTCGGAACGGAAGGTCAGTCCATCTCCGGCCCGTTGGGCTGCGGCTTCAATGTTCGCGGTGGTTGGTTCCTGGCTCTGGAGGGCTGCCTCGACAGCGCGCAGGCGGGCGGCGCGGTCGCTGGCGCCGGTGAGGGCCACGCGGCAGGCCGTGATCCGGCCGTCGGAGCCGCGGGTGATGTGGGCGGCGACCCCGCAGAGGGCCGAGTGGTTGGCGGGATGCTTAAACTTCTCGTAGGCGCTGGCCGAACCGGGGGCCGGCACGGGTAAGACGACCGCCGTGATGATCTCCCCCGGCCCCAGCGCCCTCCCGTTAGGACCGTGGAAGAACTCATCGGCGGGGACCGTTCGCGGCCCCCGGGGCCCAATCACCTCGATCAGGGCCTCGAGCGCCAGCACGGCGGCGGGCGAATCGGTGGCGGGGTCGTCCCAGGCCAGATTGCCGCCGACCGTGCCCCGGTTGCGGTCCAAGGGGTCGCCCACACTGCGGACCGCCTCGGCCAGTGCCTGATAAGAGGCCGCCATGTCGGGGTGGTCGGTGATCTCGGCCAGGGTGGTCATCGCGCCGATCCGGATGCCTTCTCCCTGCGGGGAGAGGCCGTACAAACTCCGGATCTTGCGCAGATCCACGAGCATCGGCGGCGACATCCGGCGCAATTTCATCTCCGCGAGCAAGCTGTGGCCGCCGGCCAGGACCTTCGCCCCCTTGTTCTCGTTGAGGAGGGCGACGGCCTCATCCAAGCTCGAAGGCGCGGCGTAATCGAACCGAGGGGGAATCATGACCTGCCTCCCGAGGGGTCTCTGGCTGTCCGGGGCGAATTCAGGACGCGGGACGAGCCGCTTGGGCGTCGTGGATCGCGCGCCAGACTTTTTCGGCCGTGATCGGCATATCGATGTGTTCCACGTTCAGGTCGGCCAGGGCGTCGCACACCGCGTTGGCGATGGCGGCGGCGGGGGGGATCGCGCCGACTTCCCCCGCGCCCTTGGCCCCGAGCGCGTTGTGGGGCGTCGGCGTGACCGTCCGCTCCAGTTCGAAGCTGGGCAGATGGCTGGCCCTGGGCAGGGCATAATTCCGGAGGTTGTCGGTCAAGAGATGCCCGTCGCCGTCATAGACGGCCGCCTCCAGCAGGACCTGGCCGACGCCGTGAGTGATCCCGCCATGAATCTGGCCATCGATCACCAGGGGGTTGGCGACATTGCCCACGTCATTGACCGCGACGTAGCGCACCAGCTCCACCTGGCCGGTCTTCTCATCGACTTCGACCACGGCCGCGTGCGCGCCGAAGGGGAAGTTGAAGTCGGGCGGATCGACGTAGCTCGTGACATCGAGGCAGGGCTCCATCCCCCGCGGGAGGTCCCAGGCGTACCAGAGGGCCAGGGAGACTTCCTGGAGGGTCTTGGACCGCTGAGGCGCCCCCCGGACGGAGAAGACGCCGCCCTGGTACACCAGGTCCTCCTCGGCCGCCTGGAGGAGATGGGCGGCGGCCTTGCGGGCCTTGTCGAGGGCCTTCCGGGCCGCCGCCTGGATCGCGGGCCCGGCGACGCTGAGCGAGCGGCTGCCGTACGAGCCTTGGCCGAAGGGCACCCCCTTAGTGTCGGAATGGAGGACCTCAATCAAGCCGGGGTCGATCTCTAACTCTTCGGCGAGGATCTGGGCGAACGTCGTTTCGTGCGCCTGCCCGTGGGGCTTGGAGCCGACCGTCAGGGAGACCTCGCCGGTCGGGTGGACGCGGACGTTGGCGCTCTCCCAGGTGCCGCCGAGCATCCCCTCCTTCGACATCCTCGGCGACGGGCCGACGCCGCACACGGCGACGTAGCAGGCGATCCCCACGCCGAGCCTCTTGCCGCGCTGACGGGCCTCCGCCTTCCGGGCCTCAAGGTTGGCGTAATCGACCATCTCCACGACCCGGCCGAGCGCCGCGGCGTAGTGGCCCGAGTCGTAGAGCCAGCCCATGCGGTTGTCGAAGGGGAACTTGTCGGGGGTGATCAGGTTCTTGCGCCGGACTTCGACCCGGTCCATGCCGATGGCGCGGGCGTAACGGTCGATCAGGCGCTCGACGAGGAAGATCGCTTCCGCGCGGCCCGAGCCGCGGTTGGCCCCGAGGGGGACGGTGTTGGCGAAGGCGGCGTAGACCTCGCAGAAGGCGTTCTCGATGTCGTAGACGCTGGTGATACTCCGGCCCATCATGGCGGTACAGACGCCGGGGCCGATGGTGGACGGGTAGGCGCCGAGGTTGGCGTAGCTCGTGCACCGGAGCGCGGTGATCTTGCCGTCCCGCGTCCCCGCCAGGGTGACGTACTGGATCTGGTCGCGCCCCTGCACTGTGGACCGCATCAACCCGGTGCGCGTGTCGACCCACTTGACCGGCTGCCCGAGTTCCTTCGCCAGGAAGAGGACGAGGGGCATGTCCGGGTAGACATACCCCTTCGTGCCGAAGCTGCCTCCGACTTCCGGGGCGATGAGGCGCAACTTGTTGAACGGGATTTTCAGAATATAGAGGGCGAGCAAGAGGCGGTGGTTATGATGGTTCTGAGAGGTGGCCCAGAGGGTGTATTCCCCGGTCGCCGGGTCGTAGTGCCCGAGGGCGGCGCGGGGCTCGATGGGGCTGTTGATTATCCGCTGGTTGTGGACGGTCTGGGTGATCACGACCTCGGCGGCGGCGATGGCTCGGTCGGCCGCCTCGCGGTTGCCGCAGGTCCAGAGGGCGTTGAGGTTCCCGGGGACCTCGTCGTGGAGCTGCGGCGCCCCCTCCTTGACGGCCTCCTCCGCGTTGACGACGGCCGGGAGCACCTCGTAATCGACCCGGATCGCTTCGAGGGCGTCCTCCGCCTGGGCGCGGGTCCGGGCGACCACGGCGGCCACCGCATCGCCGATGAAGCGGACGCGGTCGGTGGCGAGCACGGGGCCGGCGCCCGGGATCCCCATGGGGTGGCTCGGGAAGTGGCTCACGACGCCGCCCGGGATCCAGACGCAGGGCATCGGGTTCACCTTGCCGTCGAGGTCGGCGGCGGTCACGACGCGCACCACGCCGGGCATTGCCGCGGCCGCGTTCGTGTCGATCGCCTTGATCCGCGCGTGGCCGTGCGGGCTGCGCAAAATCGCCATGTGGAGCATGCCTGGCAGCGTGAGATCGGCCGTGAACTGGGCTTCGCCCCGCAGCATCCTCGGGTCTTCGCGCCGCTTCAGCGCCGCTCCGAAGTATTTACCCGCCACGATACCCCTCCTTCCCCTCATGGGGCCGGCGTGGGTCACTTGGGACCAGTTTATGGTTCGACGGATCGCTGAAGTTTTTCGGCCGCATACTGCACTGCACGAACGATGTTGTGGTAACCGGTACATCGGCACAGATTGCCTTCCAGCCAATCCCGGATCGCCCTCTCCGAGGGGTGGGAGTTGTGGCGCAGCAGTTCGGTGAGCGCCATCACCATGCCGGGCGTGCAGAAACCGCACTGCACACCATGCATTTCCCAAAACCCCTCCTGCAAAGCGCGGAGTTGACCGTCCTGGCTCAGGCCCTCGATGGTTGTCACCTCGGCGCCATCGGCCTGGACGGCCAGCATCGTGCAGCTCTTCACCGACCGGCCGTCGAGCAAGACGGTGCACGTGCCGCACTGGCCCGTGTCGCAGCCGATCTTCGTCCCCGTCAAACCCAAGGTCTCGCGCAGGAAGTCCACCAGAAGCACGCGAGGTTCAACGTCCGCAGCACGTGCATGCCCATTTATATTTAATAATATATTCATAATTATTTACTATGAATCGCTGAACGTTATGCGCTCCTCCGTATCGGCGAACCGCGCTCAGCAATCGAGGAATCTATTAGCGAAGTCGAAAATGGGTGTTGACGGGCGACAGCAGCCGGGTCCCGTGGACGGCGAGGGACTTTTCGTGGAACTCATCGAGGTTTCCGGCGTTGAATCTCAGAGCTGACATCCGGTCCGCACCGGGTATCGATTCCGGCTCATTTTGCCCCTGCCCGATGCCACCTCGTGGCGGCTTCACCTCGGATGAGCACCGCTCAGCGGAAAGCGTCGGCGTGGTCCCGGGCGAACTGCTCAAAGGCGATCGGCTTCCTCCCTGTGATTCTCTCCACGGTATCCGTCGTCCGTGCGGCGATGCCCGTGGCGAAGAGTTCGAGCAACTCCGCTACCGCCCTCGCATTCCACTCGGGCATCCCGCTCTGCAGCATAAACTCCCGAGTGACCTCGGGCGGCACGTCCGCGTACCTGACAGGCTTCCCCAGCACCTCCGAGAGCGTAGCGGCGATATCGTGGTAGGAGAGCGACTCAGGGCCGGTGATCTCGTAGGTCTGCCCTTCGTGCCCGGCCTCGGTCAGCACCTCGACGGCCACGGCGGCGATGTCCCGCACGTCCACGAGGCTCTGCCGGGAGTCCCCCATCGGCGTGTAGAACGCCCCTTGATCCCGGATCGTCCCGGCCGACCAGAGCATGTTTTGATGGAACGAGTTGGGCCGCATGATCGTGTAAGCCAGACCCGAGCCGGCGAGCAACTGGTCCGTCTCGCCGTGCTGGCGGCAGATCTCGGCCGGTGACTCCGGGTCGGCACACATCCCCGAGAACTTCACGACGTGAGCCGTCCCAGCACGCCGGGCGGCATCGAGGAAGTTGCGGAACCTTTCGACGTACCGCCGGTCTATCGCCGAGACGAAGAACGCCCGCTCCACACCGGCCAAGGCCGCAGCGAGTGAGCCTGGGTCGTCCAAGTCGCCCTGGACGAGTTCGACGTTCTTGTTGCGGAGGTCCGCTGCCTTTGCGGGATCGCGGACCAAGGCACGGACGGTCGAACCCGCCACGGAGAGGCGACTGACAACTTCACGGCCGTTGGTCCCGGTGGCTCCCACGACAAGGATCATGATTGGCTCCTTCCCATGGATGGAATGATCATCTGGTTGGTTCGATGGTAGTGCTCGTGGGTCTGAGGATGTAGTCGCGTCCGCAGTAGTCCGGCATTGCTGGTTGCTGTCGCGCCGTGGAACTGGAGCCCGAGTCGGCAATCGTGTCTCTCATCCGCCGGGGAGGTTCTGCAACACGCTTTCTCGTCCCTAGATCTACTAACAATTCTCGAAAAAAAAGCAAGGGGGGAAAAAAGAGTTTTGGGAAAGAAAAGGCTAGAAAGTGCAAATTCAAGCGTTAAGATGTCACTTGCCATCTTGCGATTACAAGTCGGCGCTCGGTTCACAAAAAGGCAAGGTGCTCAACCGCCATGAATACATCGATCAAGATTTACTCCATGGGAATCGGCGAGATTACGACCAACTGATCCGTCCGCCGAGAGAGAACGCGGGCCGCGGGCGAACGGGCAACGAAACCGCAAGTTACCGGAGGATGTCGTGAAGTTCTTCACGCAGAACGTGACGCTCCTGGGGACCGTCATCGACACCGTCGAAGAGGCCGACGTATTGGCCGGCAAGGGGGGCGACCCTGCCCAGGCACGGGACTGGTTCGGCATCCGCTGCCGGAGCGGGGACGAGTTCCGGATCCACATCGGGGCCGAAACCCAGTGCGTCGTCCTGCAGAACCTGGACGGCCTGACCCGCGACCGCGTGGCCACGCCCAAGATGCCTGACGGCATGACCTACGACGACAGCAACCGCGCCCACAAGATTTACAAGTACGTCGCCAAGAAATCGCTGATCGCCGTGCAGGGGGTCTACCAGGAGAACGACGGGGCGAAGCGGCTCGACGCCACTTACGTCCACCTGCTCGACTCGAAGGAGGGGAGATACCTGTTCGAGAACACCCACTGGTGGCTGACCCAGATCGAGCGGCTGGGCGACGGATGGCTGGACAGCATGTTCGGCGACCGCCGGACCTACCGCCTCGACGACTTCGCCGAGCTCTACCGGACGAACCTGAACATCCTCGGCCTGCCCACCGACGACAAGACCCAGGAGATGGCGACGCTCTCGCGGCTGATCTACGGCCTCTCCTCGGCCTACCTGCTCACCGGGAGCGAGCGCTACCGCCTGGCTGCGTTCGCGGGGATCGAGTACCAGCGCGAGACGTTCCGCTGCCTGAGCCACGACGGCAAGTATTGCCTCTGGGCGTACGGCAGGCGCGAAGACAAGTACAACACCAAGCTCTTCTTCCCCAACATCATCCCCGGCGGCGACGACGAGGGGACCGTCCCCCTCTATGAACAGATCTACGCGCTGGCCGGCATGACGCAGTACTACCGGATCAGCGCCGACCCGTCCGTCCTCGAGGACATCAAGGGGACCGTCCGCGGGTTCGACGCCTACTTCCTCGACAGCAAGGAGGTGAACCACGAGTTCCCCGGCACGGACGGCTATTTTTCGCACCTCGATTACGCCACCATGCGCCCCGACGTGCCCAGCCTCGGCGACCGCTGCGCGCGGAAGAACTGGAACTCGATCGGCGACCACATCCCGGCCTACATGATCAACCTGCTCCTCACGCTCGACCCCCTGCCCCTGGGGCTCGCGGACAACGAGGACCTCAAGCGGTTCGTCGCCGAATGCAAGGACCTCCTCCGCCGGGTCGCGTCGCTGATCCTCAAGCACTTCTTCGACCGCGACGGCTCGCCGTACGTGAACGAGCGATTCTACGCCGAGTACGAGCCGGGCACGGACCTCTGGAAGCTGGACAGCGAATGGCGGTGGCAGAAGGACCGCGCGGTCGTCGGGCACAACCTCAAGATCGCCTGGAACCTGACCCGCCTGGCCAATTACTACCTGCCCACCGACAAGAGCTTCGCCGACGAGCTGATCCGCCGCGCCCGGCAGCTCGGCGACGCGATGGAGACCCACGGGATCGACCCGATCCGCGGGGGCATCTTCGACACCGTCGAACGGCACCCGAAGAACGGCATGCCCTACCAGTTCGGCTGGAGCAACACGAAGGACTTCTGGCAGCAGGAGCAGGCGATCCTCGCCTACCAGATCCTCTACGGCTTCACCCGCGACGGCCGCTACCTTCAACTCGCCCGCGAGATGGCGGCGTTCTGGAACCTGTTCTTCCTCGACCACGACCGCTGGGGCCTCTTCTTCCGGACCACCGAGAACGGGCAGCCGGTGATCGAGGGGAACTACGAGGCCAAGAGCAATCACGCGATCGGTTATCACGACTTCGAGCTCAGCTTCCTGGCCCACATCTACCTCCGCACGTACCTCATCGTGGGCGACGGCGCCGACAACACGTTCAGCCTCTTCTTCCGGCCGTCGCCGGACATCATCAGCAAAGCCAAGGACGGCGTGGCCTCGATCAACGTCCTCCCCGATTTCTTCCGCCCCGGCGACGTGGAAGTGATCGGGATCGCGGTGGACGGCGTCCCGCGCACGGACTTCAAGCCGGACGTCTTCCAGGTCCCTCTGACCAAGGACGAGCTCGGCCGCCAGGTCGCGGTGCTGTTCCGATCCAAGGTGGCCAACCGGCATCCCGACGCGGAGGCGGCGGCCCGGATCTCCGTCCCCGCCTGGCAGCAGCGCCGGCCTCGATGATTTGTTCACATCATGCCGATCGCTACTCCGATGCGCCCTCTCCCCGGGGGGGAGAGGGCCGGAGTGAGGGCGACTTCGGTGAGGCCCACTCAGTCTTCCCACGACCTCGCTTCCCAACCCGGAGAGTAACCCGATGAGCGATTTCCCCTTGGCAGGCAAGAAGGTCGCGGTCCTCCTCGAGACCGAATACATCCCCGGCGAGATCAAGTACTACCGTGACCTCTTCGCCGCCCGCGGCGCCGAAGTGCACCTGATGTCCAAGCTCTGGGGCAACAGCGAGCTGGTGCTCGTGAGCGACGTGGACGAGTTCGTCAACGACCCGAACAAGAGCTTCGAGGAGAACCTCCAGGCCACCCGCCAGAAGCTCGAGGCGCTGCGGGTCAACCGCGACTTCACCAAGGTGAAGCCCGAGGATTACGCCGCGGTGATCATGGCGGCGAACTACACCAGCGTCCGGCTCCGCTGGTTCGACGCGCCGCCGGGCCAGGCCGCCACCGCCCCCATGGCGCGGACGGCCTCGGCCGTCGACTTCTTCGGCCGGGCGATGCGGGACCCGAAGATCGTCAAGGGGGCGCTCTGCCACGGCCTCTGGATCCTCACGCCGACTCCCGAGCTGCTCTCCGGCCGTAAGGTGATCTGCAACCACGTCGTGGTGGCCGACGTGACCAACGCCGGGGGCCTCTACGTGCCGCCGCTCGCCGACGGCGAGCCGGTGACCGCGGAGCACCCGGCGAAGGGGGTGGTCGTCGACCACGACCTCGTCACCGGCGAGACCTGGCACGACACGCCCGACTTCATCGCGGCGATCGCCGACCTCATCGTGCGGTTCGAGCGCGAGGGCCCGCCGGCCCCGGTCGCGCCGTCGGCCTCGGGGGCGCCGGGCCCATGGCTGCCGGTGCCGCCGGGCGCCGGGGGCGGGGACGGGAAGAAGTCGCCCAAGTCGATCATCATCGTCCTCTCGGAGCGCGGCTACTGGGGCGAGGAACTCGTCGGCCCCGTGGAGATGTTCGACGCGCAAGGCTACAAGATCACGTTCGCGACGCCCAAGGGGAAGCGCCCCCGCGCCCTGCCGCCGAGCTTGGACCCGCGCTTTATCGACCCCGCCCTGGGGCGGCCCGTCGTCTCGGAGGAGATGGCCGAGAAGTCCCGCCAGCTCGACGAGTCGAAGCGGCTGACCAACCCGGTCAGCCTGGCCGACTGGATCCCCGAGCGCCCGTACTGGAGCGACCCGACCTTCGTCCGCAAGATGGAGGCCTACAACTGGGCGCTCGACCGGGTCTACCAGGACATCCAGCGCGACTACGACGCCATGCTGATCGTCGGCGGCAGCGGCCCGATCATCGACCTGGTGAACAACCAGCGGGTCCACGACCTGATCCTCGGCTTCTACAAGCTCGGCCGGGCGATCGGGGCGGAGTGTTACGGCGTCCCCTGCCTGGCGTTCGCCCGCGACGTGAACGACCGCAAGAGCATCATCTGGGGCAAGCACGTGACCGGGCACTGCCTCGAATACGACTACAAGGACGGCACCGGCTTCCTCGGCGACGACGTCAAGGACTTCAACATGGGCCCGCCCCCCTACCCGCTGGAGTACATCCTCCGCGACGCGACCGGGCCCGACGGAGGATACCACGGCAACTTCGGGAAGCCGTCGTCGGTGATCGTCGATTACCCGTTCATCACCGGCCGCTCGACCCCGGACGCCTACCTGACCGGCCAGATGATGATCGAGGTCCTGGAGCACGGCCTGCGGCAGTGGGGCTGGCGCGGGCCGGCCTACGCCTCGGGGCCCGTGGCGATCCCCCGGCCTTCGTGACGGTTGACTGACTACCGGGTCCGGGGGGGACCGCCGGCGCGGGCCCGGCCCTCCCGGGCCCTTGAGGTTGCACTAGGGTAGAGATCGGCAGTCTCTTAAACATGGATTTGGGCAACGGGCACAACCCCTCGCGCACGATCGCGGACCCTTCGGCGACGGGCGCGGGGCGACCTTTCACCATTCACCGGGGATGGAAAACCATGGCGAGCCTCAAGGGCCGGCAGGCGATCATCGAGCAACTGCGGAAAGACGGCATCCGCTACATGTTCGGCAACCCCGGCACCACCGAGGAGGGGTTCCTCGATGCGCTGGAGCAGGCCGAGGAGACCGATCGCGACATCCGCTACATCAACGTGATGGAGGAGGGGTCGGCCGTGACCATGGCCGACGGCTACGCCCGCGCCACGGGCCAGACCGCCGTCATCCAGCTCCATAGCGGGGTCGGCCTGGGCAACGGGGTCGGCGCGCTGTACCAGGCGAAGCGCGGGCACAGCCCCCTCGTCGTCCTGACCGGCGACGCGGGCCTGCGCTACGACGCGATGGACGGCCAGATGGCGGTCGACCTCGTCGGCATCGCCAAGCCGGTCACGAAATGGGCGACCCGCGTCCTGGACAAGGACTCGGTCCTGCGCGTGCTCCGCCGGGCGCTGAAGATGGCGGCGACCCCGCCCAGGGGCCCGGTCTTCGTCGCCCTGCCGATGGACGTCCTCGACGCGGACAACCGCGAGGAGATCGTCCCCACCACCCGCATCGCGACGCGGTCGGCCCCCGAGGACGCGCTGATCTACCAGGCGGCGGCCCGGCTCCGCGGCGCCAAGCAGCCGCTCATCATCATGGGCGACGGCATCACCACCTCGGGCGCGCAGCCCGAGCTGGCCCGCGTGGCCGAGCTCCTCGGCGCCGAGGTCTGGGGCGCGAACTCCTCCGAGGTCAACATGAGCGCCGCGAACCCGCTCTTCGGCGGGCTGCTCGGCCACATGTTCGGGACCGACAGCCAGCCGCACACCGCCGCGGCCGACGCCGTCCTGATGTGCGGGACCACGGTCCTCCCCGAGGTCTTCCCCGCGCTCTTCGACGTGTTCCAGAAGGGCGCGCGCGTCGTCCAGGTGGACCTCGACGCCTGGGAGATCGCCAAGAACTTCCCCGTCGACTCGGCCCTGCTGGGCGACCCGAAGCTGACGCTCGGCCGGCTGGCCGACGCGCTCGCCGTCCTCCAGTCGCCCGAGGACCGGCAGCAGGCCACGGGCCGGGTGCGGGCGATCACCGAGCGGAACCGGTCGGCCCTGGCCGCCCAGATCGAGGCCGACAAGAAGAACCGCGACGCGGTCCCCCTGCGGATGTCGCGGTTCGCCGAGGAGCTCAACGCCCAGCTCCCGGGCGACGCGATCATCTTCGACGAGGCGCTGACCCACTCCCCCGAGCTCACCCGCTACGTCCTCCCCACCCGCCCCGGCTGCTACTTCCAGACGCGCGGCGGGACGCTCGGGGTCGGCCTGCCGGGCGCGATCGGCGTCAAGCTCGCGCACCCCGACAAGACCGTGATCGGGTTCACCGGCGACGGCGGCGCGCTGTACACGTTCCAGGCCCTCTGGACCGCCGCGCACGAGAAGATCGCCGCCAAGCTCGTCGTCTGCAACAACCACAGCTACCGCTTGCTGAAGTTGAACATCCTTGAATATTGGAAGGATATCGGCGTCCCGGAGAACCCGTTCCCGCGCTCCTTCGACCTCTGCAAGCCGGACATCGACTTCGCCGCCCTCGCCGGCGCGCTCGGGGTGCCGGGCGAGCGGGTCGAGACGCCCGACCAGATCGCGCCCGCCATCAAGAACGCGCTCGGCCACGACGGCCCTTACCTCATCGAGCTGGTGCTCGAGAAGGACGTGCCCAGCACCCGGCCGCCGGTCAAGTGCGGGCAGTGACCCGACCGCCCCCCCATCACACGACGAGGAGCCCTCATGGCAACGCCCGGCCAGCAGTTCTACAAGGAGCAGATCGACTACATCCTGGCCAAGGACGTCGACGGCCTGATCGACAACCACTACAACGAGGACGCCGTCCTCATCTCCTTCGACGTCACCGTCAAGGGGCGCGCCGACCTGAAGACTTACTTCCGCGGCTACCTGGCCCGCCTGGGCCATTTCGTGCTCGAATCGACCGACAAATACACCGAGACCGAGGACACGATCTTCCTGGAGGCCACGGTCTCCACCGACCTGGGCCGCACCCGCGTTTTCGACGCCTTCGTGCTGAAGAGCGGGAAGGCCTCCTACCATTTCACCGGCGTGATCGCCTGAAGGAGGGACCGACGGCCATGAGCAGCGCCACCGCCACCGCACCCCTGACCGAGCCCGAAATCCGACGGGCCGTCGACGTCTGGTTCGCGAAGCTGGACGTCCACGCCCCGACCGAGGAGATGCTGCCGCTCCTCGCGGAGGACACGCTCGAGATGCAGTTCCCGGAAGGCCCGCTGAAGGGCCAGAAAGCGTTCATCACCTGGTACGAGGGCGTGACCCGGAAGTTCTTCGACGAGATCCACGTGCTCGAGTCGCTGGATGTGAAGATCGACCCGGACGGGTCGGCGGCGACCGTCGACCTCGTGGTCAACTGGCAGGCGCACCGCTGGGCCCCGCCGTCCCCGAAGAGCCAGTGGCTGGGCTTCGACGCCGGGCAGACCTGGGTATTCAAGCGCTCCCCCCGGACGGGGCAGCCGATCATCGAGGTCTATCGCGTGACGACCTTTGACCCGATGGAGGGGTCGCCGCCGCTCTGAGAGCCTGTGAAACTTTCGACTGACGTGCACTAGGTTTTCGGGCCTTCATTTTGCTTAAGCCGTTGGATTTCAACGCGTTAAGTCCGTGAGGCCAAAGACTCTGTGTGTGAATCAAACCCTATTCATTCACCAGCACCCGGAGGCTCCCGTGGAAATCCGCGAGATCATCGATCGGTACTATGAATACGTCAACGCAGGCGACTGGGACCGCTGGATGACGCTCTTCGCCGACGACGTGATCGGCGACGAACAGCTCGCCGGGCACTTCGAGGGCATCAACACGCTCAAGGGCGCCGGGGACGGGATCAAGAAGGGGTATTCCCAGTTCCTCATGATCCCCCAGCACATCATCATCGACGGCTACAACGCCGCCGTGATCTGGCGCTGTATCGCGGCCAACGCCAAGAAGGTGCCGATCGCCTATCCCAACGACCCCGCCCGGCCGGTGGTGGGCGCGAACTACTTCGAGGTGCACGACGGCAAGATCACCTACATGCGGACCATCCACGACAGTCTGCCGTTCGGCCCGTTCCTGAACCAGTGACCGCCCCGAGGGGGCTGGGGAAAGCAGAGGAGGTGTCCATGGACCAGTTTGATTTCATCGTCGTGGGCGGCGGCTCGGCGGGCGCGGTCGTCGCCAACCGGCTCACCGAGGCGGCCGGGGTGAGCGTGCTGGTGCTGGAGGCCGGGGGCAACGAGGTCCCGCCCGACGTCGCCATCCCGGCGCGCTGGCCCGCGCTCCTCCATTCGAGCATCGACTGGGGCTACACGAGCGTCCCCCAGCCGGGCCTCGACGGCCGGAGCACGAACGAGCCGCGCGGCAAGCTGCCGGGCGGGAGCGGCAACCTCTACCTCATGATGCACGTCCGCGGGCACCCCGCCGACTACGACACCTGGGCCTACCATGGCTGCCCCGGGTGGTCGTTCCGGGACGTCTTGCCCTACTTCCAGAGGATCGAGGACCAGGAGGACGACGTCAGCGGGCTTGCCGGGCACGGCGGCCCGATCACCGTCATCAACGCGGGGCGGCACAACCCCAACCCCACGTCCGCGGCGTTCATCGAGGCCTGCGTCGAGCTCGGCTTCCCGAGGACCGAGGACTTCAACGGGACCGAGATGGAGGGGGCGGGCTGGCACCACCTCGACATCGGCCGCGACGGCAAGCGCCACGACGCGGCCGTGGGCTACCTCGCCCCGGCCCTCGGGCGCCCCAACCTGACCCTCCGGACCGAGGCGCAGGCCACCCGGCTCCTCTTCGACGGCCGGCGCTGCACCGGCGTCGAGTACGTCAGCGGCGGCGCGAAGGCCTTGGCGTCGTGCCGGCACGAGGTGATCGTCTGCGCCGGCGCCATGGAGTCGCCGAAGCTCCTGATGCTCTCCGGCATCGGCCCGGGGGCGCAACTGGCCCAGTTCGGCATCCCGGTCCTCGCCGACCGGCCCGGGGTGGGCGAGAACTTCCACAACCACGTGCTGACGGGCCTCATCTGCGAGTCGGCGCGGCCGATGGAGCCCCCCCACCTGAACCTGTCGGAGAGCGCCCTGTTCTGCAAGTCGGGCCCCGGCTGGGTCGGGCCGGACCTCCAGCTCGGCTTCGTGCACGTGCCGTTCGACATCATCGTCGGGAACACCCACCCGAATTCCTTCAGCATCCTGCCCGGCGTCGTCCGGCCGATGTCCCGCGGCTGGGTCCGCCTGGCGAGCCCAGACCCGCTCGCCAAGCCGCTCATCAACCCGAACTACCTCGCGGCCGAGGCCGACCTGACCCGGCTGGTCGGCGCCGTGGAGCTGGCGCGGAAGATCTTCGCCACCCGGGCCTTCTCGGAGTGGGTGAAGAGCGAGCTGATGCCCGGCCCCGGGGTCGGCGGCGACGCGCTCCGCGACTGGGTCCGCCACAACGCCGATACTTACCACCACCAGGTCGGGTCGTGCAAGATGGGCCTCGACCCGATGGCCGTGGTCGATCCCGACCTCCGGGTCTTCGGGGTCGACGGCCTCCGCGTCGCCGACGCGAGCGTCATGCCCACCGTCCCCTCGGGGAACTGCTACACGGGCATCCTCATGATCGGCGAGCGCGTCTCGGACAAGATCAAGGCGGCCTACCGCGCGCGGTTTGACGGTGCGCCGGCCCCGGCACCCACGGCATGAGCGCCGAGGGACCGACCCCTCACCCCCGGCCCTCACCCGGGGGGAGAGGGAGGCATTTTCCTCCCTCTCCCCCCGGGTGAAGGCGCATCGGGGTGATGCTCGCGCATGATGTGCGGTCCTCTCAGGAATACCCCAGCCAAAGGATTCAACATGGCAGCACTCGCGTTCCACCACGTCGCGCTGACGTGCAACGACCCGCTCGCGATCGAGCGCTATTACACCAAGCACTTCGGCTTCCAGCGCGCCCGGGTCGTCTCGCTCGGCGGCGGCAAGCCGATCGTCTTCCTCAAGTCGGGCGCGTTCTACCTGGAGCTGTTCCAATCGGAGCAGGCGTCGCCCGTCCCGTCGCCCGCGCCGATCTGGCCCCAGTACCCGGGCGGCGACGGCCCCCACTACCACGGCGTGCGCCACCTGGCGTTCAAGGTCGACGACGTGGACGCGCAGCTCGCCCGCATGGGCGCCGAGGCCGTGCTCACCCTGGGCCCGCTCTCGTTCGACAGCTTCATCCCGGGCTGGAAGTCCGCCTGGCTCGCGGACCCCGAGGGCAACATCGTTGAGGTCAGCCAGGGGTTCGTGGACCAGCAGAATCCCCCGCCCGCCCCCTGACGGACCACGATCCCCCACCGCACCCGAAGGGAGAGAACTCATGGCCCAGATCCCCGTTCGCTTCGTGTACATGACCGGGCTGAAGCGGTCGATCTTCCAGAACGTCCGGCTCGTGGGGAGCTGGGACGCCTCCGGCCGATACTCCGGCGCCTGGTCCTCGACCCCCATGACCGAGATTACCGGCGAAGACGGGTGCCCCGCGTTCGAGGCGACCGTCCAGCTCGACTCCAGCCAGGTGGACTGGTGGTTCCAGTGGGGGGTGACGCTCGACGGCCCGCCCGGGAACAACGTCTGGGGCATCGTCACGGAAGTCAACGATATCAACTCGTCGCAGCGCGAGCGCGCCCTCAAGCTCCGCCCCGCCGCCGCGGACGGGTCCGTCCAGGAGGAGCGGTACTACTTCACCCACTGCCGGCGGCTCGGCGCCCAGAAGTTCGGCGCGGACCAGATCCGGTTCGCGGCTTGGGCGCCCAACGCCCAGGCCGTCCGCCTGGTGCTCGGGACCATCTGGGACCGCTCGGACCCCACGAAGGCGCCGCTCGAGGATTCGCTCCGCGTCGATCAGATCATGGGGGGCTACATCTCGGACGGGGGCGACGGGGTCCGGAGCGACCTGGGACCCTTCCCCATGAGGATGCCTCTTCCCGATGGCGTCTGGGTGACCGATCCCATCGACGATTATAAGCGGTTCGATCATCGTCCCTATATGTACGAGGTCAAGAACGATGCCGGGCGGGTCGTGTACCGGACCGACATCCACTCGCGCTGCCAGATCGGCCCGGGACAGACGAACCCGAACGGGAAGACCTACGATGGCAGGGTGATCGACCTCGACGGCCTGGTCAGTTGCTCGGTGGTGATCGACCCGGACACGGTGACTCAGTATTTCGATGAACCCGTTTGGCCAGAGAGCTTCATCGCGGACAAGGAGTTCTGGGAGACGGCGGAATATCGGGTCAATGGCAAGGTCCTCGTCGCGGCGAACGAGTTCGACCCGGCGAAGCCGGTCCCGAACCGCGTCGAGGACCTGATCATCTACGAGTTGCACGTCGGCGCCCTCGGGTTCGGGAAGAAGCAGGACGGCCAGGACGCGCCGGGGTCGATCGAGGACGCGGTCAACTTCCTCGACCAGCTCGTCGATCTCGGGGTCAACGCGGTTGAGCTGCTCCCGCTCTCCGAGTTCGGCTCGACCGAGGCGAACTGGGGCTACTCGACCTCGCATTACTTCGCCATCGAGTACAACGGGGGCGGGAGGGATAAATACAAATTCTTCATCAAAGCCTGCCACCAGCGCGGGATCGCGGCGATCATGGACGTCGTGTACAACCATTATAATCAAAATGCCGAGCGCGCGGAGTGGATGTACGACACGGACGCCAACGAGAAGAACTCCTACTACTGGTACGAGGGGCATGCCTCGGACTACCCCGCCTTCGACCAGGCCGTTCGAGCCGCCGGTCACCCCGACCGGGTGGGGCAAGGGGGCTACTCGGACAACATGTCCACGGGGTTCGCCCCCCGCTACTACGAAGAGATCGTCCGCAAGCTGTTCACCAGCAGCGCGGCCGCACTCGTCGAGGAATTCCACGTCGACGGGTTCAGGGCGGACCAGACCACGTCCATTCATCAATACAACGTCCGGCACGCCGACGGCGTGCCGGTCCCCAGCGCGAACGTCTTCGGGATCAAGCTTCTCAAGGAGTGGACGCGCACCCTCCGGATGATCCGCTCCGACATCATGCTGATGGCCGAGGACCACTCGAACTGGGACAAGGTGACCCAGCCGCCCGACCAGGACGGGCTCGGCTTCGACGCGGCCTGGTACGCCGACTTTCATCATCATCTCGTCGGCCAGAATTATGAGAGCAACTACGCCAAGCTGATCCCGACGGCCGGGTACGGGAACGACGGGCCCCTGGCCATGGACTGGTTCGCCGGGGCCCTGGACGCGTCGAAGTACAACAAGGTCGTGTACCACACCTCGCACGACGAGGCGGGGAACGCCGGCAAGGACGACCCGAGGCCGGACTTCCGCTCGCACCGGACGATCATTTGCGCCGTGCGCGCCCAGCCGAACGACGTGCTCACGGGCGACACCCGCCGCTACGCCGAGGCGCGCTGCCGCTTCGCCTTCGGCGCCGCGCTGCTCTCGGCCGGGACGCCCATGTTCCTCTTCGGCGA
The DNA here is from genome assembly GCA_049516015.1 of Isosphaeraceae bacterium. GTDB lineage: Bacteria > Planctomycetota > Planctomycetia > Isosphaerales > Isosphaeraceae > Aquisphaera. Next base: position 26,769 of record JBEKTN010000031.1, read on the forward strand.
GGAGGTCGGCGCCCAGAAGGACTTCATCTTCGACCAGGTCATCGCGAACCGGGAAGACCTCGTCGGGCTCCGGCAGTCGACCGGCAAGTTCCTCTTCGCCTTCTACAGCGACATCATCCATTTCCGGCTCGCTCACTCCGGCCTGCGGAGCCGCAACATCGACGTCCTGTATTCTCATAACGCGAACCGCGTGCTCGCCTTCCGCCGCTGGGATGGGAGCGAGAACTTCCTGGTCCTCGCCAGCCTGAACAACCATCCCTTCGGTTCGGGCTACGTGGTGCAGAACGCGCGCCTGCCCGACGGCTCCTGGAAGCAAGTGTTCAACAGCGATTCCGACCAGTACGGCGGCTGGAGCGTCGGCAACTTCGGGGCGACGATCCCGTCGTCCGGCGGGTCCTTCAACGCCAACATCCCCGCGTGCGGGCTCGTCGTCTTCCAAAAGTCCTGACGCGAAGCCCACCGAGTCACGGAACCAACCAGTCCTCCAGGGTCAGCCCTGGGACGTGTGCGAAATCCTTCGTGTTGTGGGTGACCAGCGTTAGACCGTGAACAAAGGCCGTGCTGGCGATGAACAGATCCAGGCCTGGCGCGCGAAGCCCTGCATCGAGAAGCATTGCTTGTTCCTCTCCAAACCGCCGTGCCACGTCGTCATCGACGATCAGAACCTTTGTATCGTTCAATAAATCAAGCAGCGATTGCTTTCTCCTGGGCGGCGCCTTGGCCCGAAGCGCCCACGCGTAAAGTTCGCCCAAGGTAATGACCGACATGTGCAGTCTGCCGGTGTGCTGAAGAAACCTGCTGGTCACGATTGCGACATTCTTGAGATGGGCCGAACACGTGTCCGTGTCGAGGAGGAAGCTCACGGCTCAAGCTCATGGCGACTGACTTTGCGCTGTTGACGCACCAATTCCAGGTATTCATCAAGTTCTTCGGCGTCTTCAGCCCATCCACCCGCAGAGCGCCGAATCCCCTCGCCAGGTGCCATCGTACGCGCTTCCGGCGCAACGGGTTGGACTGTCACGCTGACCACCTGCCCTTCCGGAAGCCCTGGCTCCTGCTCGAGTTCGATCGTCTTCCCGTGCACGATGCCTTTCAGAACCGTGAGGGTTTCGTTCATGAGCATCCTCCTCGCGGAATGACCCTCTTATACTCCCAGTGGGAGCCGCACTGCTTCAGGGGAATCGCTCTGGTTCGAAAATCCCTGCGTCAATCGTTCTTCCTTATCGAAGGCATCTTACCCGACTTGCACCAAGCACGTCAAAAAAACGACAGCTCATCGTTGGGTTGGCCAAGAGGACATTCGTAATTCTCTTGGTGGGCTGAACGATCCAGGCAAACCACCTCTCCGTAGACTGGGCATCTTGCCGCGACAATTAAGATTGTCCCCTTTGTTTCTCAGCAGATTGCCTTGGCCGCGGCGACCGACTAATCGGCTGACACCAATTATTCGCGTATTCGCGACAGAGGGGGCGAATCGTCCGGTCTCATCGTCCGGTCTCAGTTGTTCGAAGTCTTCCACTCTTCTCTGCTTCGTGCTTGAGGATCAGGGGGATTCCTCAAAGAGTCGTCGCGGGGCGGGCTCATTTCGGTGAGTGAATCGTTCACGACGTCGCCAAGGCGACTCTGGAGGTCGGCAGTCAACTGGCGGAGCCCCACCCGACGGGGCAACTCCAAATAGGAGCCGAGGGAGATCGGCTCCTGGACGAGGAGTTGGACCCGCGTCCGGAAGCGGGGGTAGCGGTTGCTGTAGACGATTCGGATCGGGATAAGCAGGAAAGGGGCGTCGGGCATTTGCTCCTGGCACTCCAGCGCCAGCCATGCGCAGCCCGGTTTGATCGGGTGGACGTGGTGGGGCGGGTAATAGAAGATTGTCCCCTCGGGGAAGATGACCAGGGCCTCGCCAGCGAGGATCAGGTCGCGGCAATGTCGCAAAGCGCCCGGCGTGGGACGTCGGGTGTTGACTGGGAAGGCCCCAAGGTGCCTCATGAACCAGCCCTGGAGCCCGAGGAACTCGTCGTGGCTGGCCATGAAGCGCAATAGCCGTGGCGTCGCACAGCAGAGCACGATCGGGTCCCACCGCGAGCGATGGGTCAGCGCGAGGAGGACAGGCCCCTTTGCCGGGATTCGGCCGGGGTTCACGACATCCACGCGGAAGTGCAACCACATAAAGAGCCGGTGGATTGGCCAGAGGAGCATGGCGAGCCATCCGGAGATGTGGGACAGCTCCGAGACGGCCTCGTCGCGGTGCTGAGGGGGGCTGTCCACGGTCAGCATCTCGCCGTTAACGGGGTGTGTGGTCATGTGAGCACGTCCCAGGCGGGTTGGGTTACGGCGTAAGCTTATCCGTCCCGGCAGCGTTGAAAAAACACCGATTCACTGAACAAGCAAGAGTAACAGGATAATCGGTGTCAGTCTTGAATGGCACTCGTATTTTCCCTAACGCCAGGTGGCACAATACGGACATTCGTAATTCTCTTGGTAAGTTGAACGATCCATGCAAACCGCCTCTCCGCAGACTGGGCATCTTGCCGCGACAGTTCAGAATGTCTCCTTTGTTCGCCGTCTCCGCCACGCCCCCGGCGCGGAGCCGTATCCTGGCGAACGTGGTCAACACACGAACGGCCTGGGCGTTGTCCAGTCCTCGGATCATGTCGTCCATCACGGGAGTTGTCCTCGAACCCATCGGAAGAATCTACCCCACGTAGGTTTCACGCGGGAGGAGGGGATTCCGTTTCCCCCGGTTCCGGGATCGATCCTGTCACGCCCGCTTCCCGCAGTCTCTCAAGATTGGACCGGGTGATCGCCTCATGGTGTTTATCACCATACTTCACCCAGATCGCCATCGCCTTGTGGTACCACTGCTCCGCGCCCGCGAACTCGCGCTGCTCCTGGGCGATCATCCCCAGGTGGTGATAGGATCTCGCTTCAATCTTCGCGTCCCCGTGGTTCTTCCCAGATGTCGCAAACCGCTCGAATAGATGGGCAGCCTCCTGGAAGTTCCTGGTATTCTGGGCATGGGCCGCCAGTGATTGGATCAGCTCCGTGAAATAGAGGTCCATCCCCAGGCGCTCGGCCTCTCCCAAGGCAACGTGGAAATTCTCACCGTGCAGGAAAAACGGCACACGCTGCTCGTGAAGCTCCCGCGGTGCCAGTTGGTCGGCCAGAGTGCCCATCAGGTCCACGAAGGCGCGGCTCCAGCGCTCGCCTTGTTCGCCGGAGGCCCCCGGCGGGCGGGTCGCGCGGAGGAACCCGGCCAAGGCGGGGTGCATGTCGAAAATGCCCTAGCCCCGATCGTTCAACAGCCCCGCCACGGCCAGCGCGCCGAGGAAGCGGTCGATCGGCGCGCGCGTCCACGACGGATCAACCTGCTTCGCCATGATCTCCAGATAATCCGCATCGACGAACCGCTCGTGCAGCGCCAGCGGCACCAGGAGCGGCCGCAGTTCGTCCGGGAGCGACTGCTCGGCGAAGTGGAGGGTCGCGAAGAGCTTGTCCTGGGCCGGGTCGCCGCTCGGTCCGAGGGCCGTCAGGTTCGACTGGAGGGCCTGGATCAGCGCGGCCGCCTTGAGTTTCGCCAGCCGGGGCAGGATCACCCGCATGGCGAGCGGGTGGCCGCCGAGGAGGTCCATCAGCGTCACCAGGTCAGCGTCCTTGCGGTCGATGGTCAGCCCCAGGTCGCGGAGGATGACTTTGCAGTAGTCCCACCGCTCCTCGCCTTGCAGCCCGCCGAGGGGGATCTCGTAGCGGTTGGTGAATTCAAGCCACGCCTCGTCACTCCGGCTGGTGATGATCACCTTGGTCTGGCCGCCGCGCAGCTTCGCAAGGAAGGTCTTCAGCAGGGCCTGATCTTCGTCCGAGAGCGTCGCCGCGACCGCCGTGCCGGGGATGCCCCGGACTACCCCGAAGTTGTCCCAGACGATGAGGAAGCGGTTTTCCCGGAAGACCTTGGCCAGGGCGTCGAGCTTCGCACCCATCTCCGCCGTGATGAACTGCGGGCCGAAGAAAGCTTCCCCCGTGCGGTTGATGACGAACTCGGCGGAGCGGATGTCCTGGAACGTGAGCCAGAAGCAACCCTTCCCCAGGCCATCGGTGGCCTGGAGCCATTGCAGGAAGCCGCGGGCCAGGGTGGTCTTGCCGACGCCCCTGAGCCCCTGGATCAACAGGCCCGCGGGCGGGCGGTGCATGGCGCGCTCCAGCGCCAGCAAGGCCCCGTCGCGCCCGATGAAGCCGTAGGGGTTCTCCGTATCGCGGCCTCTCCTGGAAGCTCGGGACCGCCGTCGGTCTTGACCTTCTTGGCCTTCTTCGCGAACGAGAAGTCGAAGGGCTCTTGCTGATAGACGACGGGGACCAGCCAATCGTCGAGCGGATACCGGCCCCGCGCGCAGACGCGGTCCTTCTGCTGGAACATCCGCCGCCGGCCCGAGCGCGCGGCCTGCGCCACGTCGCCGGTGCGGAACAGCTCGCGATAGAAGGCGGGGAAAAACTCCTGCGCCCCGCTGACGTAGAGAGCGTAGGCCATCGCGACCACGCTCCGGATCCCCGACCTCAACAGCGCCGCCGCTACCGAGGCGAATGGGTCTTTCGCCCCCTGATCGACCATCGCCGACTGGCAGGCGTTGAGCACGATGGCCGGGATGTGATGCTGGCGCAGCAAGACGCTCAGTTGCTCGGCCGTGATCGGGTCGGGGTTCCCCTGGTCGTCCTCGAAGATCAGGCGTCCTTCCGGCCCCTGGAGCATGTGGGGGCTGCCGGAAGGGGCATGGGCCTGGCCGTAGGAGCCGTGGCCGTCGAAGTGGACGATGTGATAGTGGTTCGGGCGCTCGCGGAGGTGCCCCCGGAGGTTCTCGAACGTCGGCGGGCGGAGGACCGTCACCTGCGCGGGGAGGTCTTGCTTGTCGATCAGCTCGACCAGCGGCCGCGAGATCGAGCGGTAGCGAACGTCGCCCTCATACGGCCGGGCGGTGACGAGGAGGATGTTGACCTGGTTCTTGGGCCACCGCTTGGCGACCTTTCCCGGCTTGATCGTCTTGTTGAGCCGCCGCTCGATCTGGCAGAGCTGGGCCAGTTGCCCCGCCCGCGGGTCGTGGAGCGCCTCCCAGGGCCAGCCGAGCACCTGGGGGTCGTCGCTCGAAATCAGAAGGTGGAGCGATTCGTACCCCGCGCGTGGCATCGTTGAAGATCTCGCCTCCCCGGCGGTCGCCGAAGAGTTTGTTGAAGGCTTCCACGCCCCACCCCCGCAGCGCGTCCCGCACGCGCTCGGCGTGTTCGGTCTCGGGCGGGAACGGATAATCCAGAAACCCTTCCAGATACCAGCGCAACTCGCGCATCAGGTCGCTGTTGGGACGCCCCTCGACCGGGAAGCCAACCGGCGTAGGAATGGCCACCGTCTCGGTGCTGCGAGCGTCCTGGGGACAGATGGCCTGAAACTTGGGCGGATCACCCGATTCTACGTGCCGGATGAGGAGTGTATTCATGCGAAGGCTCCGACAGCCGCGGCGCCATGCCGGGATTCCGAGACTTCTCGCTGAACTTCACCGTGATTCGTTGTATCCCATGATGGGGAAAGACGCTAGGGTGGCTGGGGCTGACCGTAGGGAAGCCCCAGGGCCGAAGCCTGCGCGTCTGGGGCGTCGCCTCCGGCTCCGCCCCCAGCCACCCGGCTCCTGGCAGCTCTTGAATGGTGGAGTTCAGCGAGGAGTCTCGGGATTCCTCGTGCGATTCTACCATGATCTGCAAAGCCAAGTTATGGGAGAGGTTTCTCCGTCCCCTCTCCAGGCATGCCTGGCGGACGACGTGGAAGTCTTACGCCGGTGCCGCGATGGGCTGGAGCGTCTGAAGCGCGGCGAAGAGGTCGTTGTGAATCTCCGACCCGAGACCGATGCAGAGACGGAAAGTAACCAGAGTAACCAGGGGCCACCCACTTTCTGGCGCCCCATCTCAGGCGACCAATCCTTCTGACCCCACTACGGCGCGCCGGTGTCTTTGCCTTCGAACCGGGTCCGGCATCACAGCAGCACGCCCCCACGCCCGAGTGGTGCCACCCGCCCAGAAACGCTTGGGCGAAATGGGCCATCTGCATTTCCTTTGTACCACAAAGTAGGTGGCCCCTTCCGCGCTCCCTCCGCGCTTCCGAGCCAGTGGGTCCAAGGGAGAGAGATGGAAATGACGGTGCAGTGTCAGTGCAGAGCCAATTGTGCGGGTGTTTATCGTTGTCATATCATAACTTATGACGAAAGAATGCGGGCGTCCAACGGCGGCATTGACGGCTGAAAAAACGCAATGAGACGACACGGGGCTAAGAACGCCGATTATCGCGGAGGCGTAACTTGCCTCCATGACACCCAACTTCTCGGCGCCTGATTGCACGCATCCGAGTCCGGTGGCCGCTATCGCCCTGAGGCCGTCAGGGGCATGCCAGAGGTACCAATCGCCCCCCCAACCACCGGGCCCCCGGAGGGGTGGGCGCCTGTCGGCTTTGTCAGCCCAGCCTCTTTCAACAGGGGGTTGTGGGCGCGTTTGCTTAGGGTTTTGGGTTCTTAACCCCTGATTTTGGGGTCGGAAAGAGTCAGGATCTGGGTTGTTGACCGTTTCTGACCCTGGCTTGATTTTTCCAGAATCGGCTTGCCGATGGCCACAAGTCTTTCATACCCAAGGGATTAGATTGC
>JBEKTN010000032.1:0-33334 GCA_049516015.1 Isosphaeraceae bacterium
GACGAAGCTGGCTATGTCGTTCTGCGTCAGCCCCCAGCCAGCGAGCTTGCGAACCTGTTCAGGATCGATGCTTGGGACCATGCTCTCGGCCTGGTCACGCGGCAGGTTGGCGGTCGCGTAACGGAGCACCCGCCGGGTGGGTGGCTTGGGCCACGAACGCCATCACTGAGGGAAGGGAACCAACCCGTTGCCATGTCAAAGTGAATCCTGTTCAAGCTGAGGTTGGTGCCACAAAGTGGGTGGCCCAATCCAGTCTTTCCGCTCCGCCTCTGCGGGACCGCGGGTTTCCCACCGGAGTCCGGGTTGGGGACCTATCCTTCGGTCGCTGCGGTGGCAAGGTCGGGAGGCTTTGCCACAACCTGGTCCGTGATTGCGAAAACTCCAACAAGGAGTGTCAAACCGCAATCGCTCGCGGTTGGGGCGATTCCGGAGGGTTTCGTCCCCGATTGATCCTACCTGCTCGCGAGGGCACTTCGTTATGGAAATCCCGCCCGCCGTCGTGCTAGAGTCAGGATTTGGGTCTGGCTGCTCCCGGAAAGGCTCAGGACATGAAAGCACGGAGGTATCCGGACGAAATGCCGGCGGGCAGCTCTCCGATGTACGAGGCCGACATCAAGGATGACGGCGAGACTCCTCGGCTGGTCAATCGGCGCTTGATCCTCGACAGCCGGAGCTTCCCGTTTCCGTGCACGCTCGAGATGCAGAACATCTGGAAACTGGCCCTCGACGGGAGCGGCCGCTCCGAGCGATTGACTAACCTACGAAATCGAAGGGCTGGTTCACGATCTGCCTGAAGGCAAATACGTGGCACCGGTATTCGATCAACCCGTTTTCTCTGCGTTTGATGAAGCACATGATCTCGATCGATTCCCCGGGACCGGGGCGCGAACGTCAAGCCAAGCTCGCATCGCTGCTTTTCTCGGCGGGAGAAGTTTCGAACCGCGCGAGGCGGGTCTACGAAGCGATGCTCGAGCAGTCGGCTCAAATTCGCGCCGCCAACTTCACAGTGATCGGCACCGATGACCTGGAGCGCATGTTCGCCCTCTATGACCGAGAGTTTTTCCGCGGGCTGCTCGGCGAGATGCTCGTGGAGGACTACGCCCATCCCATGGCGTTCCGGCTTTCACGACGGCTCACCCGCGCGGCCGGCCAGACCATGCGCCAACTCCGACGGGTTCCGGTCGCCGGCAAGATGGCCGAAAGGGTGGACTACGAGGTCTCGGTCTCGACCACGCTCCTGTTCAGCACCTTCCAGAACGTCAAGCGGGAGGTCATCGTGGGCGGCCTGCCCTGCCACGACCGGCTCGAGGCCTTGCAGCGAATCTTCGAGCATGAGTTGCTGCATCTGGCCGAGTTCCTGGGCTGGGGTCGTTCGAGCTGCTCGGCCGAGAACTTTCATGCCCTGTCGCGGCGGATCTTTGCCCACGAGGGTGTCTCGCATGACCTGGTCACACCCCGCGAGCAGGCCGCGGTCGCGTTTGACGTCCGCGTCGGCGATCGGGTCAGCTTCGAGCTCGAAGGCGCGACCTACCACGGCCGCGTCAACCGGATCACCCGCCGCGCCACGGTCCTGATCGAAAGCCCCCGCGGCGAACCATTCTCCGACGGCCGCCGGTACCTGACCTTTTATGTGCCCCTACCCTTGCTCCGCAAGCAAAGTTAGTCACTTGCTTACCTTTACTTATATCTGTGTCCATCCGTGTTCATCTGGGGCTAATTCTGCATTGGTTTTCCTTCGTTCGTCTGTGGCTTACTCCCCCCGTGCTCACCCCCCGATCCAGGCTTTACGCTGAGCCTTCTGAGCAGTGGTGGCCTGGGGATTCACCTCCAGCACCCATTGGCGAGGCGGCTCCTGGCCGAAGCAGGCCTCGAGTCGCCGCAACCGGTCGCGCCGGGAGATCAGGAACGACACCTTCTCGCCGGGCTGGAAACACTCCATCCGCCTGGACCACTGGTCGGCATGAACCCGATCATCGCCGATGGCCAGGATTTCGTCGCCGACGTTGAAACCCGCCTCGAATCCGGGCGTGCCGCGTTTGACCTGATTGACCACCAGGCGGCCCTCCTCGTTCTTGGTCAGCAGGCCCAACCATGCCTTGGGCGGCTTGTTCGCGTCCTTGTTCTTCTTATCGTCCTTGGCGAAGCGAAGGCCCAGCCAGTCGAGGGCCTCGGTGTAATCGAGCTCCTCGGTGGTCTCCAGGACCTTGCGGAACCAGGACGACAGATCGACCCCGGCGACCTCCTGCGCGGTGGCGCGAAACTGAGAGGCTGTGAACCCCCGCGGTCCGGAATAGCGCTCGTAGGCCAGCCGCAGCACGTCGTCGAGGTTTTTCCTGCCCGAGGTCGCCCGCCGTATCCTGGCATCGAGCAGCAATGCAACCACAGCGCCTTTGACGTAATAACTGATGCCGCTATTGGGCGTGTTCTCGTCCCGGCGATAGAACTTGATCCAGGCTTCGAACGACGACGCCTCCAGCGGCTGGACCAGCCGGCCCGGCGTGGTCTGAAGCCGTTCAATGTCGCTGGTGCTCTTGTCGGCGTCGGAGCTGGGCGAGGGCGGATCGCCGGCCAGGTATTCTTCAACAGTACACAACCCCGCGCGGCGGACCAGGAGACGGTCGTAATAGCTGGTGATCCCCTCCGCGACCCAGAGGCTGGGCGTGTAGACCTCGTTCTCGTAGTCGAATGGGCCAAGCTCGGCGGGACGCAGTCGCTTGACGTTCCAGGTGTGGAAAAACTCGTGGCTGACCAGGTTGAGCCACCCCAGGTAGCTCGAGCGCGTCCGCGTGGCCCAGCGGCTGCTCATCAGCACCGTCGAGTTCTTGTGCTCCAGGCCACCGCCACTTTCGGTCAAGAGGTTGAAGAAGACATACTTCTCGTAGGGCAGAAATCCCCAGAAGGTCTTCTGGGCCCGAACGATCGCCTCGACATCGCGGGCCGATCGCGGGCCGTCCCACAGGCCCCCCTCCCCCTCGTTGACCAGGTAGTGCGGCACCCCATCGACCTGGAACTCGTAGATTGCCGGACTGCCCGCGTAGATCGGCGAATCGACCAGCGTGTCGAAATCGGCCGCAATGTAGTGGTGCGGCTGACGGCCAAATGCTTCGGGAAGCCCCGTCATACTTGTACGCCATTCCGGGGGCAAGACGAGGGCCACCTCGTGAGGACGCGGTTTGGAGCCGGCCAGGGTCAGAAACGTCGCCGCGCCATTGAGCAAGGCGAACGAGCCATCCACCCAGTTTCCTTGCACTGACATCGCCCGTCCGTAGACCCGATATGCGACCTTCATCTCGGCCCCTCCGCCCGTCTTTACCCTCCAGCGGTTCTTCCGCACCTTGGACAGTTCGAGAGTCTTACCGTCGGGGCCCGTGGCCTGAATCTCCTCGAGATGCCGCGCGTACTCGCGCACCAGGTACGAACCAGGCGTCCAGACCGCCATCATCAGCTCGATCTCCGAGCATCCCTGCACAGGTACCCGGGCTTCTACCTCCACATAGTGCGTCTGGGGCGCTGGAAATCGCAGAAGGTAACGAATCGGCTCGGCCGATTCGGCAAGGTTCGGCGTGAGAGTCATCATGACGAATCCAAAAACAAGTGACTTGCCACATGAAACGATTCGTAACATCCCATCCTCACGATCGGACGGACATCTCACCGGCCGCGATGGCGAGCCGCATCGCCGCACCTATCTTAGAGCCCACCCGGCGGAGAAATCTACGGCAGCACCAGGACGATGGTAGCCCTCTGGCCAATGTCCACCATCCACGGTTGGCTCGTTTCGTGCTGGAAAATCCGGGCGAATCTTCGAGACTATCCATTCTTCTTGCGATCCCCAAGATAGGAGGTTTACGCAACAGGAGTAGATTTGCTAGGATATATGGCCTGAGTTCCTCTGGGAACTGACGTTGCCCACGGCGAGGTGCCAGTCTGAAAGCGCCAAGGCACCTGTTTCATGTCCCTATCAGATGACCTCTAGCAACCTGGCAAGCGAGCGGGAACAACCAATGAGATCGATGCATGTTGGGATTGTCGCCGCCCTGGCTTTCTTTATTGTGGTGGTTGATGAAACCGAGGCACAGCAATACTCTGGCGCTGGCTTGGCCGCGGGCACCTATGTGAGTGGACCTATCTCGGGGGGGGTCGCGCCTGTCGTCACGACCTTTCCCACGCAAGGGCAGGTCATGCCGTACAGTTACTGGGTTTCGGCCCCGAAACCTGCGCGGATTTATGTCGAGTATGGGGCGAGCGACCAGTTCCCCTTCCAGGGCCGGGCTTACGGCAACCCCGGCGACCGGTGGTCATGGTATTACATGGGCGGTGGTGACAGCCGATACCTCGCGAAGTACTACTATCCACCCCTTCGGTAGCGAAACGGCACGGATGATCTGGGCCAGTCGATCCACACGACCACGGTGTCCTATAACGATGGAGTCTATTCCTTCGGCAATCTGCGGCCCGGGCACCTATGACATCATCCGAACCGCCAGGGGACTGGTGAATCCCCTCACTTGGCGCGAACGTCCGAACCGGGCCGGACCCGCACGGGGAACGAAGGACGTTGGGGAGCCTTGGGCGGCGGGTTCTTGGCCAGGGCCTCGATGACGACGTCGATCGCCCGATCGAGCTGGGGGTCCTTGCCGGTCTCCTTGCGGGAAGAAATAGCGCTTGAAATAAGCGTAGCCAGCGCCCGCCGTATTGGGTACATAGACATAGGCAACCCGCCCCTCGGTTCGCTCGTGACGTCAACGTTGCCGTCATAGCCGGCGGTGAAGGCGATATGCTTGCCGTCAGGTGCAAAGTAAGGGCTTCGCTCCTGGCCCGGGTGTGAAGTGAGCCGCCGCGCCCCGGTTCCATCGGTGCCAGCCACCCAGATATCATCCGTAGACAAACGCGATTTTCCCCTCGGTGATCGCCGGGGAGGCCCGGAGACGGGTATCCGACGTATCGACTGCCTGGACCATAGCGGGAGAAACGGTCATCAGGCGCGTCGCCACAACTGTCAAGATCGACCAACGGACGCGGCATCGCCTCATTGCACTCTCCTCGGTTCGCGGGATCGGGAAGGATCGCAAGCTCAGTCTCAGTCGCCATCGGGGCTCTGCCCGCATTGCTGATAAGCTAACCTCCGAGCCGCCGGATGACCAGGCGCGCGAACTTGCCCCGATCGAGAGCCAGGCCACCGGGACAGTCCCTCTGGCGACCGGACGCGGGGGCTACAATCACGTGGCGGCACATCGTCCTTGACACGATCAAGCACCGGGCTAGGAATCAATTAGGGGCTCACTTCGGGAGCACGGCGCATCCAGCCCCAACATGGCACTTTTGCCTTTGACTTTGCTCCAGCTTGCCGGTTCCGATCAAAGTCGGAGCGATCGAACGATGCGTTACCCTGGTAAAGGAAAGATGGTTCAAATGATCTCCAAGCTCGTGACCTACGCGACGATCGTCTTCGGGGGAACCATCTCCGGAGCCCTGGTGGGAATCCTTGCCGGCCCCGTCCGCATCCTCTTGTCCACGGAGGAAGCAGGAATTCTGGGAGCCTGCGCGGGAGCCTGCCTGGCGATTGTCGGCTGCAAGTTCGCCGTGGAGCATCAAGAGGCGAGGGAGGCAAACCGCCAGCTCTTCCTGGCCCTGGAAACCCGCCTTGCCCGGATTGTCCGCGCCCCCGAGCACTGACCGCTCCACGATCGACGGCAAAGCGGCCAGTCCACCCTGCTGAGCCGCTGGTCCACCTGGCTGGTCGGCGACCAGGTTTGCCAACGAAGCCGAGCAAGCCATGGCTATTGGCCACGCCAGACCCTCTACTGAATCCGTGCGCGAACATCGCCAGCCCGACGTAAATCTACTGGAAGAAAAGGAATGATCTTCAGCATGCACACACTGATCCGGCTTGGCGACTCCCGGAGGCTAGACAGCCGCCTGAGCTTCTTCTTGGCTCCCTTCGTCCCTTGCCGCTGAAGCCGCTTTCGCTGGAGGTTGTGCTTGCGGCGGATCTTCTCGACAGGCTTGCCACTATGCCCCTGAGCGTCGCTGGTGGTCGCGATCTTGGCGATGCCCAGGTCGACTCCCAGGAACTCGCTTGGTTCGATCGGCTCCGGGGCTTCCCCGCCGATCTGGATGTGCATGAAGGACCGGCCGTCCCGCTTCACCAGTTGGGCGGCGGTGGGCTTGGTCCCCTTGAGCACACTCTTCTGATGTTCGCCCGGCCTGGTCTCGACTTGCTGTCGCGAGTGCAGGAGGGTTAAGCTGACGGTCCAGTCCCACTCGCGGAACGAGAAGATCCGGGCGTCTTAGTCGATGGATGTCGGCTTGAACGCCGAGTGGGCTTTCTCCGGGACCTTGAGTACGGCACAGACGCGGGCGATGGCACGGATCGCCAGGTTGGCGGAGAGCCCGAACATCTCACGCACTTCGTGGTAGCAGACCCGCTGAATCAACACCTTGTTGGTCGTGTGCTCGCGGCGGGCGACGTCGGCGATGTGGTCGCACGCACTGGCAAAGGTCCTCAGCGTGGCGTCTAGTTCGGTCGCCTGTTCGGCGGTCGGATGCAACTTCAGGACGATCGTCCGCGTCGTTTCCATAGCGACGATTGTATCACGCGTCCAGGTCGTAGGCGTACTTGAGCCACTTCTTCACTTCGACGTCGACCCTGGAGAGAAATTCGATTGGGATCCGGTGCGTGATCCGGTCCTTCTTTTCGAATCCTCCGGTTTCGACCAGCCTGCCGGCGGTCTTCATGTTACCCAGGGCAAAGCCCAAGTCGATACGGCTCGTGGTCGCCGGCTTGATTTCGGCGAAGACATGTTGGCGATAGACTGGAATGATCGTCTTGCACGGGCAGACTTTCACGTCAGGACCCAGCCGGCGGGCCATCTCGAGGATCTTCTCAAAGATCGGCCTGATCCCGGCTCGCTTGCCTTCGAACATTGCCTCCACATAGCCTTCGGCCGCCTTGAGATAGGCTTCCGGGTCACCATCCTCCATCCCCTTTCCCTCGGCACGCTCTGCGATCCACCAAGAGGCATTGGCTCCCAGCCCGTGCTTCGCCTTCAACCAGGCCCGCCGCTCCGGCTCCGGCTCCGGCCCTTCTTCCTGGACCAGATCGACCCATTCATCCAGCGTTCGACCCGTCTTCTGATGCAGGCCCGTGATCCAGGCCTGCATCATGGCCACACTCGGGTGCACGCCGTAAATCGTCGCAACCTGCTTGGTTCGCCCCACGAAAGTCTTTCTCCTTGATGATCAACGTCAATTCCCGTATGTGTGAAACGAGCCTACCCGATTTCTAAACACTTGTCAATTAAAGAGATCGATGAGGTCACGGAGATGAACTTCGGACGCCGATCCACGGGCTCGCAATGCGCTGCCACGCCCTTTGTGCCGGGGAGAACCTGCGGATCGCCATCGTCGCCGGAGGAATGGGGCGTAGTCACCTCGAAGATGGCCACGTCAGGAACGAGCAGGTGGTGACTCTCCGCGACATCGAAGATCACAACCTGGAATCGGCCGCCTTGGTTCGATGTAGGCCATCAAGCTAAGCTTCCACCCGCACTAAAGCGGTGGCTTTCCGGCTAATCTCGCCGGGGTTCCAGCCCGGGTCATCGATCGCCAGTTCTGAGGCCGGCTTCCGGGCGGCCCAAACCCGGATATTCCGGGCTGCGTTGAGATCGGCGTTTTCGGAGTGTCCGCAGTGCTTGCAAAGAAACTCAGCCTGGCTCTTGCGGTTGGCCTTCTCGCAATGGCCGCAGACGGTGCACGTCCGGCTGGTGTTGCGCGGGTCGACCGTGACGACGGGGACGCCAGCCAGCTTTGCCTTGTACTCCACGAACAGACGCAGTTGCGAGAAGCTCCACCCCGTCTGGCGGGGTCGATCCTTGGCTCGAACCGTTCTCCGGCCGCATATCCCCTTGAGGTCCTCGAGGGCGATGCCGCGATCGGTGTCTTTGGCCAGCTTGACAAGCTCCTTGCTCATCCGGTGATTCTCGTGCCCGCGGAACCGGCCTTCCCGGCCCGCCGGCTTCTTGAGCCGTTTCTTGGCTCCCTTTGTCCCCTTCCTTTGCAGAGACTTGCGGTTGCGATGGTGCTTGCGCCGGACACGTTCGACGGTCTCGTCGGAATGCGTCCCGCCGTCGGAATCGGTCGCGATGTTGACGATGCCCAGGTCGACTCCAAGGAAGTCCTTGATCTCGATCGGGGCCTTGTCGGGCAAGTCTACCGCGGCCAGCAAGAAGAACTTCCCACCGCGATAAATCAGGTCGGCTTGTCCCTTCATCCGGTCGAACCTCTGGCCCTGGTACTCACCATACACCAGGGGCAGAATCATCCGCCCGCCGAGCGCCCACAGGCTCACCTTGTCGAGACCCTTGAAACCCAAGATCCGCTGATCGTAGGTGACGGCCCCACGCGGCCTAAAAGAAGAGCACTTGCTCTCGTCCCGCCGGAAGGCTTCGACAGCCTTGCCGATCGCTCGCACTGCCATCTGTGCGGACAGCCCGAACCGCTCGCGGATCTCGGCGTAGCACCGCTGGTGGATGCTCGGCTGGGAAAACACCCCGGCCTTGAAACCGACCTTGGCGGCAAACGTCGCCGCTTCGTTGAACCGCTCCATCATGGCCAGCAAGACCGGCCTCTAATCGGCGGCTGGCAGCAATTAAAGTTGGAGCGTAAGCTCCATGCTCCCATTGTGGGATAGATTCACTCCCAAACTAAGAAGAGGACAGGCTGAAGCCCTGGAGAACGCTCCTCCACTGCCACTGAAATGGCCGGGGGGAACCCCGCTTGCGGGGTCGTTCCGCGGGCTGAAGCCTCGAATTTGATGAAACGTCATGCGTGCTCTGCGTTCGAAGTGGCACGCCACGGCGCTGACGGGCATGGTCCTGTTTGGCAACCTCGCCCAACGCACAGGTAGGCCGATCAAATGGGACACCGAGCAGCGCACGACGAACGCGATGGAGGCCGTGGCGCTGATCTGGCCTCTCTATCGTCCAACATAGGAGCTTCAAGGAGCAGGCGCCTGAGTTCTTTGGTATCCAAGGTCATCAGTTGCCCGAGACCGTCGCTAGGATCAGTGGATCGCGTCGACTCCAGTCATTCCGAGGTTGTTATCCGGGGACGCCCCCGGCCCCTGCGAGGCATGTCGATGTCCAGCGAAGGCACGTAGCTTCTGCTGGGCTCGGCCTGTGCGACAGGCGGAGGGATGATCGGCAGCAAACGGAACGATTCCTCGACGATCCGAGCAATTCCGTCTGCCAAGGGTGAACCCAGAAGCATCCGGAACTTTTCGATCAACTCGTCCGCGCGATCGGACGAGAGCGATCGCTCGAGACCACCACTGATCATGGCGTGGGAGTAGGGTCCTCCCTCGGCAAGCCCCTCCGAGGATGATATCTGCTCCGACAGGACCGGCGTGGAATCCAGCAGGATTTCTAGCGGCACTCCAAGTGCCCGGGAGATCCGCCGCAATGTTCCAGCCTGGGGCTTGCTGGTGTTGCCTCGCTCGATCTGGTAGAGCGCGGTCCGCGAGATCTTGGCACGATTGGCCAGTTCGTCGGGGCCCCAACCCTTCGAGTAACGCAGATCACGGATTCGTTTCGCCAAGTTCATGGATCGCCTCATTTCGTTATCGATTGAACCGGATGTCTCAAGGAATTATACGTAATTCCCGCTCACCGCCCGTCGATTGACAAAATTTTTTTCCGTGAGTTGAGATCATAATTCGTCGTCAAAAGAAATTCAATTCCGAACCCGGTCTTTATTGTCAAAAAAAACGTAGAAATATAGCGCGCTGTCTAGGTTGGCGTCTATTTCGAGCTTGTTTTGTGAACGCATGCCTTATATGTACGCTCAATCGACGCTCGCACTCAAGAATGGCGGCAACGATTCATCCGCCAGAATTCGAGGCCTAGCTCGACGTCCAAGGCCGGACAGAGAACCAAGCCGTTCGTATGACCGCTGTGACCCAATCGGTCTTGCAGCGAGCGTAAGAAGACTTGCAAGGGCCTGCTAAAAAGAGACTCCCATCAAGCATATCAAAGTGGTCTTATAGCCAAACAAAGGAAAATGCAAAAGAACCAAGAGTCAGATCGGCAGTTTACCTCGTCCAGGCGCCGGATGATTTCTCACTAATATTATCCGTAAGAAAACAAGTTGGTCAAGTTCGCACATCCTCCCAAGCGATCACAAGGGGATGCGATCTTTGACGATTCGTCGTTCGTTTCAGCTCACGACGATTTGGTCTTTCAACCCCCTCGATACTGAGTCCGGAACGATGTCGCGAAACGTGTTCTGCTCTGAGTCGCCTGAGAGCCGGATGAGCGTTATTGCTCGCGAACTGGAAATGACCCCACTGTCTGGCTGGACAAGAGAGTCAGTAGCGCCCGGACGTTGCAACCGGACCTCTCGCGAGCTCGTGAAATTCAAGGCCTGGCTGGTCGACGCCCGATCCAGGCCATGGTCATAACCTCGCTAGCGAACCGATGACAGCTCGCCGGTCTCCTGCGGGCTCAAACCCGGAGGCTCAATCGCGACTACCGAGAACCATTTTGAGAAAAAAAAAGCCGTTTCAGTCAACCCGCACAAACCCGTCTCGCCAGCCCTGGGTCCCTGTCTCTGATGATCGAGATTGCATGCTCGTGTGCATTGGTTCTAAAAAAGAACAGCAGCGTGAAATCGATCAATGTGGAGCCGCAACTAGACGGTCAATTGTGCAATTTAGATCTTCTTGTGTTCAGTTATGCCGTCAATTCTGAACACCGCGATTCCTATTCTCAACATAATGGGATGCAAGCTCTTGTGATTCACCCGGGATCGGGTATAAGGTCGTTCTGGTGCAATCAAGAGTATCGTCTATCGTGCAAGCACAATAGGAGTGGTGTCCGGCGGCCTGGAAAAAACCTACGGATGGTAGGTATGATCTCCGTTTTCTTCGCCGATACTCGTGCCGGAAAACCTCTCTGTCTCCCCGAAGTCTCCTGGTTTTCATCATTGTTTAGCGAAACTTCGTCGAATGCCGGGCAAACGAAAGATCACAGGATCAGCTGCGGCTGGATTTCAGTCCGTGAACCTGGAATGAGGGTGTTCTCGGTTGTTCGGCCGCCGCCCAATTGCCCCGGTCCCCAGGAGAATCCAGGGCATGGATCGGTTCGCCGAGATCAAGGAATTGACCTCCGGGGATCGTCTTTGCTTGCAAGTCATTGACACGGACCCATCACCGTCTGTAATCCAGCCAAGATAAGCGGGAGCCAGTACGCAATGAATATTTCTTCTCAGAATCTCCAGCTCTTCTGGATGCCCAACCCTCCTCGAAAGTCTATTCCTGCCATTCGCCCCTCGGTTCCACTCTATCGCGTGGGTGAGCCGCTGCAGCGCGGGCGGCGGCACTGGCCGACGGGAACGCAGTACACCCACGCCTGCAACGGCCATGAACTGACGTTGTTTCTTCCTGAGATCGATGACCGACATGTTCAGGACGTAAAAAATGGCGAGGGGGAATTCGCAGTCATCGCCAGGCTCCCTCTCATCGTGCTGGCCTATCGGTTCGGTCAATCGGTTCCCTGGAGCGACGTCCCCTACTGCTGGCATATGCAGCCGGCGCATTACCGGGTGATTCCCCCTCCGGAACTGTCTCCCGAGACAAGAGCCCTGCTCTGGGTCACGTTGGTCGGTGCCCATGACGGAATCATTCACGCCCAAAGAGGAATGACCCTGGCTCCCGAATTTACCCGCTTTCTGAACAGCGCCATCCGTGCCCAAGCCTGCATGCCCTTCAGTCCCGACCGTTGCACGGCAGTCATCAGCAACCTCCTGATCGCCCATCCCTGCACGCTTGACCGCCTTCCTCTCGCCCAGGCTCGAACGATTGGCAATCAGTAAGCGACACAGCACGACCATACAACCATGCTATCATGACCCAATGATAACGTGCGTTAATCCTGGGTCAAGGGCAATTTGTAACCCAGAAGACCACACCAGAGCCGCTCGTAGGCGGCGACGGTTCGATCGAGCGAAAACTCGCTTTCGACGCGAGCCCTTCCCTCCTGGCCGAAGGTTCGGCAGAGATCGGGAGCGCGGGCGGCTGCCAGCAGGGCGGTGCTGAGCACCTCCGGGTCCTTGGGCGGGACCAGCCAGCCGGTTTGACCGGGAATGACGAGTTCCTCGGCGCCCTCCACGGCCGTGGCCACCACTGGACGACTGGCGGCCATCGCTTCGAGGACCACATTGGGCATGCCCTCCCAGAGCGAGGCCAGGACCAGGACGTCGGCTGCCTTCAAGAGACCCGGAACGTCATCGCGTGGCCCCAGCCAGTGAATCCGGCCGTCGAGCAAGGGTTGTGCGTCGATCTGCTCCAGCAGCCAGGCGCGGCAAGGGCCATCGCCGGCAAGTGCCAGATGCCACGCAGGACACTGGGCGATGACCCGTTCTGCGGCGGCCAGTAGATCGGCAAGACCTTTCTGAACGTCGAGGCGGCCGACGGCCAAGGCTAGATGGGCCTGCTCGGGGATACCCAGGTCGCCACGCGGCACGGCGGAGGCCCGATCGAACGGTCCGGGATCGATTCCATTGGGAATTACCGTCAATCGCCGGGAATCCAGACCCCCGACCCCGCGGCTGAAGCGGAGCACGCCGTGTGAGACGCAGACGGAGCCAGCGGACAGGAACGCCGTTAGGCGATCGAGCGCCCGATGCCATCGCTGTCGGCGCTCGGCCACCCGGAGACCCCCGACTACCCACGGCTGCCCGGCCCAGGGCGCCGCCAACCGGGTCGCGAGGTTGGCATGGAACAAGAAGCTCTGCACCAGCTCGGGCCGGCATCTGCGCAGCGACCGGGCCAGCCGTGCCACGACCTGCACGGGCCGGCGCTGACTGCCTGCCAGGCATTCGCAGGGAAGGCCAGCCTGGCGAACAACTTCAGCCAGGCGCCCTTCTTCTCCCAGGGCGACAACCGTCGGCGACCAACGGCTTCGGTCTAGCCGCGTGGCTAGGTTCACCAGTGCTCGCTCGGCACCGCCAACATCGAGGTCGGTGATGACCAGGGCAATCCGAACCGGGATTTCCGGAGCGGGACGTGAACCGGCAGTGGCAAGGCGGCCAGTCAAGGTCTGCACGGCGACGATGGTTTCCTCAATGGCTCGCTGTTTCGCGGCAGGCCAGTAAGCATGGACAGGACGGTACAATAATTTGACGGTTTCCGGCGATGCCGTCTTGCCCTTTTGATTTTAGAGTCCGCCTGCGGTCCGGTCGCCCCCCTGTTCCGGTCCTCCTGGCGGAAGGAGTGACGCGCGTGCTCGCCGCCGAGTTTGACTTCGATCTTCCCGACGAACTGATCGCGCAGCAGCCGGCGGAGCCGCGCGAGCAATCGCGACTGATGGTCCTTGATCGCGCCAGCGGCCGGACCGCACACCACCGGTTCACCGAGCTGCCAGCCCTTCTCGATGGTCGGGACATTCTGGCCCGGAACAACACGCGGGTCATTCCGGCGCGGTTGATCGGCCGTCGCGAGGCGACCGGTGGAACGTGGGAAGGATTGTTCCTGCGAGATCTCGGCGATGAGACCTGGGAGATCCTGGCCACCACGCGGGGTAAGCCCTCACCTGGAGAGCGGGTTGTCGTTGGCCGGGGACTGCGCCTGGTCCTGGAGTCCCGGGGAGAGGCGGGCCGCTGGATCGTACGACCGCTTCCCGAAGAGGGCAGCGATTGCACCGCTGGGGCACTCGGTCTTCTGGAACGTCATGGCCGGACGCCCTTACCTCCTTATATTCGCAAGGGGAGAGACGCGGCTGGCGACCGGACGTGGTATCAAACCATCTTCGCCCTGCGACCGGGCTCGGTCGCTGCGCCCACGGCGGGGCTGCATTTTAGCGAGGCGATCTTCCAGGAGCTGGCCGCCCGGGGAATCGGGTGGGTTGACCTCACCTTGCACGTCGGCATTGGCACTTTCCGGCCAATCGAGACCGAGCAGATCGGCAACCACGTGATGCACTCCGAGTGGGCCGAACTCTCCGCCGGGGCGGCTGAGGCGCTCAGTGCTCGCCGCGCCCGCGGCGGTCGGATCGTGGCCGTGGGCACTACCGCGGCACGTACCCTCGAGACAGCCGCCGCGGAGGGTAAGGGAACGCTCGCCCCGTTCACGGGAAATACCAGCCTGTTCATCCGGCCGGGACACCTCTTCCGCGGACTGGACGCGCTCGTCACCAATTTTCACCTGCCACGCAGCAGCTTGCTGGTTCTGGTAAGCGCCCTGGTCGGAGTCGAGCTGATCCGTGAAGCTTATCTTGAGGCAATTCGCCGCCGTTACCGCTTCTTCAGCTATGGCGACGCAATGCTAATTCTGTGAGGGAGGAGCCGGATCACGTTGCTTGCGTGCATCATTACTACCCGCGCTCGCGACGAAAGTATATCCTGGAATGACTCGACGAACGGACGACTCCAGGCGGAACGCGTGGGGATCGCGGGCGACAGCCGCGAACAGGCTGCGATTGGGTCCCATGCGCCGGGTCCGGCGGACCGCTGCTCAATCATGACCTGTATCTTTCCGGAAAATCACGACCAAAGCCTTGGGGCTTCGTTACAGCCGGACCGGAGGGGCCCGAGCGATCGACGGCAGGTCCCCACCGGGCCGATGGATGCGTTCCGGCTCTCGGGCCGGCGCCACCGGGTGCGGCGCGGCGCGGAACGGGAGGGCCCGTTCTTCACCGACCGCTTTGACGCACTCACCCTGGCGTTCATCGTGGCCGTGCTGGTGCTCTGCATCGTGGACGGTGTTTTGACCATCGAGTTCCTGGACGTCAATAACGAGGAAGCCAACCCGGTCATGAGGTTCCTGCTCGACCGGGGACACCTTCCTTTTCTGGTGGGCAAGTACGCTATCACGGCCGCGGGGCTTCCGTTCCTGGTCGTGTACAAGAACTGGCCGTTCTTTGGCACCCGGTTTCGCGCCGGGTTCCTGCTGCCGGTCTTTCTCGGCCTCTACCTTGGGCTGATCGCCTATCAGGTACACCTGCTCGGCAGTAATTAATCCCGGCGCAGAGGGGCTGGACGAGCGTCGTGTGGCAGCAATAACCGCATGCCCGGTGAGAGCCGGCCGTCAGTCAGCAGATCCCGGTTCAGTTCGGCGATCTCCTGGAAGCGGCGCGGGTCGCCCAGTCGGTCGCGAGCGATACCGCGCAGAGTCTCGTGCGGCTGGACCACGTGGATGGCGAAGCCCCCCTCCGGCGGACTCGCATCGGTCGCTGGAGGTTCCTGATCCGGAGCGGGAACTACGTGGGCAGCGGCCCGGCCGCCGCGCACCCTCGCCGCGGCTAAATTCTGGCTGGCGGGCTGAACCTGAGGGTCGAGGGTCGCCGCCCGGCTGGACCGGGGTCCAGCCGATCCGCCTTCGAGCTGCTCGATGGGTGGAATGATGATCCTGGTGCCTGCGACCAAGGCCCCGGGCCAGGCAACTGTCTTGCGATTGACCCACCACAGGGCCCGGGCGAGCCGAGGCGAGCCATAGTAATCTCTTGCGATCGATGAGAAATCCTCACCGGGACGGACAACATGCCGTCGAGGAGCCGGTCTGGTAGCCTGGACTGGAACCGCCGGCCTCGCGGGTTGAGAAGGCTGGCTGGCCGCCAGAGCGGCCTGAGTCACCATCGGGTCAACCTTGGCGGCCCGGCCCGGCTGCGGTTGGGACAGGGGTTGCTTGTCGCCAGGCGACATGGAGGATGCGAGCAGACCGGCCGGCCGAGGTTCCGGCCGCGCCTCCAGAGTGTCGGCCAGTTCGGTCTGCCGGGAGACCTCGATCCTCTCACCCGGCAGCAAGGTCGTGCGAGCAGACGACTGCTGGACCGACGGCGTGGTTGCGGGCACGGAGCCCGGGGAAGGCCCCGTTGCCGCAGCAGCCGGGCTCGGGGCAAGAGCCCCAGCAGCCGGGCTTGAAGCAAGCGCCGTCGTAGTCGCGGCCGGGGCTTGCCTCATGTCTCCCCTGGAACCTTTGCTCCCTTGCTTGGCCAGCGCGTCAGGGTTCCCGTCCACCTGACCGGGCGACCAGATGTGCGGGGTCAGGAGCACGACCAGCTCCTGCCGCGTATCTGATTTCTCTTTGGTCCCGAAAAGGTGACCCAGGATCGGGATTCGGGACAGACCGGGCAGGCCTGATTGCGTATAGGTGTCATCGTCTCCGATCAGGCCGCCGATGACCAGGGTCGCTCCGTCAGGGACCATCACGTTGGTCGTCAACTCGGCCAACGTTTGGGTGGGCAAACCGGTTACCGGATCGACGGATCCCTCACTTCGCTCGGGGTGGATCTCCATCCGGACCATGTCATCATTCGAGACAAATGGACGTAACCGAAGCAACGTACCGGTATTCAAGAATTGAACCTGTTGCGTGGTTCCGATGATGTTTTGCGTCACCGACGAGCGGAAGCCCAACCGGGCGCCAAGCTGGATCTCGGCTCGCTGCTTGTTGAGCACCAAGATCCGGGGGCTGGCCAGGATCTTGGTGCTTCCCACGGTCTCCAGCGCCCGAACGAATCCGGTAATGTTGTTGGAGATGAAGCCGTACTTGATGCCGTTGGTTGCCGAGGCGAAGCCGTTTGGATCGGGGGTTGCACTGGACGCGATCTTACCGGCGGCCGTCAGCACCGAGGCCGGCGTGAAGCCCACGTTGCTGTTGATCACCGCACCAGCGCCGATTGTTCCGAGCTGCTGACCCAGGTTATCGACGACCGCGAAGTTGACGCCGAGTTGCGTGTCCAGGTCGAGCTCGACATTGATGATGACCGCCTCGATCAGCACCTGCACGGGCTGGACGTCGAGACGCTGGATAATCTGGTCGATGATTTTGAGGTTGGACTCATAGTCCTGGATGACCACCATGTCGTTGCTGGCCATCGAGACGCCTCCCGTGACAGGCTGTGTGCCGCGCTGGATTGTTCCCGCTCCTCCGGCTGCGATGCCTCCGCCTCCGCCTCCACCTCCACCTCCGCCCCCCCCCGTCCCCAAGCCGCCAGTGGACAGGGTTGACGACTCACTGATGCCGAACTGGTAGTTGGCCGACGTGGCAAACCGCTTCTTGCCGACCTCGTCGCTCAAGAACGGACTGATCATGACCATCAGCTCGTCGGCCCGGACATAGTTGAGGCGGTAGACCTTGGTTACAATCCGCTCTTTCTTGGCGATTTCGGCCACATCCTTGAGCTCTTCCTTCGAGTAAATGAAGTGGATTCCGCCCTCGACCTTCTCCACCAGGTCCGCAAGCTTGAGTATCGAGCTGAGAAGCTCCTGGAGCGTGACCTTCTCGAAATTGGCGGTGATTGTTCCGCTGACCTTGGGGGAGATCAGGATGTTCATTCCGCTTCGGCGGCTGATCAACTCGAGTAACTGGCGGACGTCCAGCTCGTTGGTATGCAGCGAGACCAGGCCTTCACGATCGAACTGGATCTCCTGAGGTCGGACATCGCCCGGCGCCCGGGTTGGGGCCGGCTTCTCCGGCGGTTGCGTTGGCTCTTGTGCGGGCGTTGTCGATCGCTGGGCTGGCACGGGTGCCGCTGACGGTGAACCCTGCGCGGCAGCGGGGGCTGTTGCGTTGGGCAAAGGGACCGCCGAGGGAACCTGGCTCACCGCACCGCCAAGGTCCGGACCGATCGCTGGTACAGGGGGAGGCGGTACTTCCTGACCGCCAGCCGCTGCTTCGGGATTCGGCGGCAACGGCAGGAGCGTCAGCGAAGGCCCCGCGAAGGCATCATCCCTGGCCACGGGCTCGGCGGCACGAAGCGACGCGACCAGCCCCAGGCTCAGCACCATTGCCTTGATTCCCGAGACGACCATCCGGTTCAAGGGAAATGATCCTCGTCGATTCGGGACAGCTCCGCACGCGGACAGGCCAGCGACGTTGTTTGCGTGGGACCAGGAAGTCACCCGTTGGCGTCGGGCCGGAGTCCTGACAGGGCATGTTTACCCCGCCTCCTGTCTTTAGGATTCGGCACGGTCCTTAACGAACTTAAGGGTCGTTCCGATAAAATAAATAGTAGGGGTCAAAAAGCGGGGAATTACCCCTCGGTGGTTTAGGATCGACCAGATGTGCCCAGGTCCCAACGGTGTGCAGTCCCGCGTGTCGATCCAAAGATCGATGACTTTCTTATCGCATGGTGCGGCAAAGCAGCGCAAGCCACCAATCACCATAGTTTTGCGTCTGCTGAGTTGGGCTGCGCTGATCCCCTACCCAAGTATGGGATGACACCGGTTCCCGGGCCTCGACAGCCCACCAATCATTCCTCGTGCCAAGGGTTTCGGTGAACGATGCCCAGACGGAGCGCCGTCCTGACCATTCCGGCCAGATTAGTAGTAAGGGTTCATCATGTCATTGGGTGTGGGAGGCCCGTAAGGATAGGGAAGGGAGGGCGTATAGTAAGGCGAGGAATAAAGGTTGTAGGGAAAGCCGGACCGATAGGGATCGGCGGGTGGCGGAATCACGCCGGAGCCGGTTCCGGTAACAGGCGAGGTGAATTCGGGAGCGGGTGCGGTCCCGCTCTCTCCCGGCCGCAGTGCTTCTCCTTTGAGCGTCTCGGCAGGCTCGCCATGCATCGAGGGCGGCAAGGCAGTGGGGGGGTTGATTCGCCGGGCCAAGGTCGGCTCGAGCGGCATGTAATCACGCGGCAGCGTGCCGAAATTGAACCCCACCCGCCGGAACACGTCAAGAGAGAGCAACTGGTCGCCAACGTGAGCCGGGCCGATCACGATACGCATGTTCGTCATCCTGTTCTGCGGCGTGAAGGTGATGGTCGCCGGCCGGCCGTCGGGAGTGTGCATCTTCATGGCGATGGCCTCGTCGGCGCAGGGTTTGGCGGGACCGATGTCCTTGAATCCCAGGTCGCGCAGCGCCTCGATCGCCGCAGATTGAACCTGCGGCGTCGAGAACTGGAAAACCTGCGAGGAAGTGCCGCAGAACTCGTAAAAGGCAAAGTCGCTCGGGGCGACCCCGGGGACGTTGCCGATGGAGCGGTACCAGCCCAAAGACCCACAGCCGCCGGCCAGAAGCCCGGAAAGGACAACGACGACAAGGGGAATGTTCTGGCGCATGGCCCCGGCTTGCCTCCCAATTCCCCGACGACCGAACCCGATTGTGATCGGTGCGCGAGAAAGCTTGTTCTGATGTCGACCACCCGGCTGTGCGACCTTCAATGATTGTTCCGGTTACTCCGAGCCGCCTTGTTGCGCGGGCTGCGTGGGGGCCGAGTCGTCTCCGGCTCAGGAACCGGGCAGGGGCGTTGAATAGGTGCCCGGAGTAACCTGGATGGTCCAGCCGCTGGGCGGCGTGGCTGGGGTGAACGTGGCCGTGAAATTCGGGCCTTCCGGGTTTTGGGGGCTCACCGGGACCGTGATCCCGTAAGTGACGGGGTTGCGGGGAAGCGCGGGGTTTGTTTCGAGGTACCAGAGCGCCTTGCCCAGCGCGCCCAGCATGCCTTCATCAAGATCGTTGCGCTTCACCCGGGCGGTCTCGACGCGCAGAAAGCTCGCGGTGGTGCGGTAGACCGCAGCCCAGAGGAACAGCAGAAGCACCAGGAAAAGAAGCACAACCGTCAGCGAGTAGCCGCCGCGGCGGCGGGAGGAGAATGCGTGTATCATTGTGCTGGCAACGGCGGTGGTTGCACTCCGATCAGGACATAGGTGCCCGAGAAGCTGGGGTTACTCTGGCGCGGGCTCGACGGGTCGGGATAGGTCAGGGTGATCTCGATCCTTAGGTAGCTGCCGGCCGGGTCCGGGCTGCCGTCAGAATCGCACAACGAGGCGTTGAAGCCGGTCACGTGGCTGGCGACCACCATGTTCTGAACGCCGTTGCTTAGTGTTCGAACCAGTCCGTAATTCTGCTCCTGGTACGTCACGCTCAGGGACACCGGTGCGGGGGGGGTCCCCTGATAATTGAGAACCAGCGTCGTGCCGTCCGATGAGGGAACCCAGTTGTTGAACTGGTATTGCGTCAGGGTTCCGGGAACGCCTGAGTTGTCGGCCAGGTAGCCGCCCAGGTCGCGGGCCAAGGCTTCGGCGGCGAGACTGGCCTCAAGGGCCAGCCGGGTGCGGCCATCAACCTCGGCGGCCGGGCGGGCGAAGGTCGCCACGGCGGCCGCCAGCAGCACGGCCAGAAGCGCCATCAGAAAGGTCCCTAGAACCATCTCGGTGACCGTGAAGCCACAGCATCGCTGGGTCGGGCCTCGACTGGGTTGCGACCTGAGGTACATCGCTCAGCCACCGGTTTCTCAGTTGACCTGGACCGACGCCGTCACCGCGGTCACGTTGCCGTTCCCGTCAAGCGTGAGGGAGACCACCTGCGGCAGTGTGACATGTGGGAAACCTGCGGCCGGCTGGCTCGTGACAGTAGGGTCACTCGTGTTGCTGGGGGTCGGCAGTAACTGGGCCCGTGTTGTCAGTTTTTGCGCCCAGGGGTTGTTCCAAGGAACCAGGTAATAGATCTGGTTCGATTGCACTGTCCTGGTTGCCATACCGACGCTGTGGTAGACGTAGGTGCTGGCCGTGAGCCGTGATTCGAGCGAGCGGAGCTGCCGCAGTTGCATGACGACGAACGGGCACAGGCCGGCCAGGCCGATCCCCAGCAAGACGAAGGCAATCTGGACCTCGAGCATCCACGAACCTCGCCGCCGACAGCCGGACCGAAGGCCCGAAGTCAAGAATGAATCGCGTGCGACCTTCATGGATCTCCATACTTCACTGGAAGCCGACCACGATATTGGCTTGCCCCGGGCATGTGAGTGTGCCGGTGAGCCCGCCGTCCTGCGTGATCGTGACGGTGCCTGACCAGGAGACGTTGGCTGCGCGCGTCGCCGTGGCGGTGAACGTTGCCGTATCGGCCGCGGTCACGAGGTAAGTATAGGACGTGTTTGACGGGATGGAGGGATCGAGCAAGTTCAGGCTCACCAGCACATCCAGGCTGGTGGTGTAGGTGCGGTTATCCAGCCAGTAGATCCGCTCGGCTGTCCAGATAGCCCGCAGGTTGGCACCGGCCACGTCGGCCCGTGCTGACTCCAGTGACCGTGAGAACCTGGGCATGGCCAGCGTGATAAAGATTCCCATGATGATGAGCACCACGCTCATCTCGACCAGGGTGTAAGCTCTTCGTCCTGTCCACCTTCTGCCGTTGGTCACCGTGGTCTTGCCCCCGTTCGCGTGTCTGCACCCTTCACTTGACGTTGCCCGCCATCTCAAACATGGGCATGTAAATCGCGAGCATCAGACCCGCGATCGACGTGCCCATGAACATGATGATGATAGGCTCGAGCATCTTGGTCACCTTGAGGATCATCGTCTCCATCTTCTCCTTGTAGAATGGCGCGATCTGCTCCATGACCAGGGCGAGCTGACCCGACTCCTCGCCCACTTGGACCATGCTGGTCAGCATCGGCAGGAAGAGCCCGGTCTCCTGAAGCGAGAGGTAGAGTGCCTTACCCGACGCGACCCGAGCGCTCACCCGCTCCAGTGCGTCGCGATAGAGCGGGTCGTTCTGGAAGATTCCCTTGACGGTGTTCATCGTCTCCAACATTGGCACGCCGCTTTTCAGCAGCAGGGACAGGTTCGAGGCGAACTTGTACATCGCCAGTTGGACCATCAGCTCGCCCACGCTGGGCAGGACCATGAGGGCGCCGCCGACGTACCGGCGGCCGGGCTCCGTCTTCATGAATTTCTTGAAGGCCACGATGATGATCACAACGGCAACGACGATATAGAGCCCGTAGGCCACGATGAAGTCCGAGGCGTCGACCACGTACTGGGTGATCGCTGGGAGCTTGGCTCCCATGTCGTTGAACATTTTGGCGAACGTCGGCACGACCATCCAGAGCATGACCGTGACAGCGATGACCGCTACACAGATCAGGATACATGGGTACATTAACGAGGCCTTGACCTTGCGCTTGGTCTCGCGGGAATCGCGGATCTGCTTGTTGAGCTCAACCAAGACCTGGGCCATCTTGCCGGTCACTTCGCCGGTGCGAATGGCCTCGATCCACTGGAACTCGAAGATCTGCGGATAGGCCGCTGCGGCTGCGTGGAAGGTGCTGCCGGCTGATACCTTGGCCGTGATCAGCTCGAGGATGGTGCGGAGCCTGGTGCTTTCGCATTGGGTGGAGGCGATCTTCAGCGCTTGCAAGAGCGGCGTGCCCGAACTCACCAGCGTCGAGAGCTGGTGGAAGAAGGTCAGTGTGTCTTCGAGCTTGGCCGCCTTGTGCGGCCGCTTCGCGACTCGGGCATGCGCGACCACCCATTCCTCGAATGGCAAAAGGCACCTCCCCCGGGTCTTCGTAATCGATTAATCAGGCCGCTGCGACGGCGCAACGCCCAACGCCGCTACGGCTCCCATCTCAAACCTAGGCCACTCCCGGGCGCCAGCGCTGCCGATGTCGCGACCATGCTACCTGGCCGCCATGATCGGGCCTGACCGGTGATCGGTCGATCTCCATGCCTCCACGATTTGACGCGATTCAAATGTGTCCTACGTTTCTCATATCTCCGCGGGAACTGACCTCGGAGTCAGGACGCATGGGGGCGGCCCGGCCCGGTCGCCCGCCTTCGTTTCCTTCTCAGCCTTGGCCCCCTGCTGCAAACGATCCTGACGATGAGACCTTCCAGGAAATGGCTGCGCTACCGGCCGGCGATCGGCCTGGTCATCGATCAACAGCAGCTTGCCATGAGCGTCGTGGCCACCACGCCGCTTGGCCGCCGGGAGATCGCTCACGACCTCCAAGAGTGCACCGGGGAATCTATCGAGGCGACGCTGAAGCGAATGCTTCAACCGTGGCTGCCGCCGCCGCGGGCTAAAGGCCGCGTGAGACAGCCCTGGGTCCAGATCGGTCTGCCCGAGTCGCGGATCTTCCAGGCAACGGTGCCCATCACACCCGCCAACCGCAATTCGCCTCCTCAGAACTTCTTCCTCGAGGCCGTGCAATCCACCAACCTCCGCGCCGAGGACAGGATCATCGATCTGCTCAAAATCGAGTCCAACAAGCAGCCTCTGGCCTGCCTGTCGGCCTGTTCCCGAGCGGTAATCGTTGACCTGGCCGAGATGCTGGGCCGGCTGGAGACGCGAGTCGCCGTGATCGAGCCGGCCGCCGTGGGGTTGCTCCGCGCGGCAGTACTGGGCTCGCCACCGCCGCGCGGCTCGAAGCTGAGCTTGCGGTTCTTCCTGGGCCCGAGACAGGCTATCGGCATAGAGGTCGCTGGCCTTCAGCCGCTGTTCTGGCACGCGTTCGATCTTTCCCAGGGCGGGGAGACCGCATCGATCCTGGCCGCTTACTCGACGCTCTGGATGCTGGGACGACACAGCCGGCTAAGTGCTCCGATTGACACCGTGTTCATCCACGGGCGGTCCGAATTGAAGCTGGCCATTGACCAGGAGGCGTTCCAGAAGCGGACCGGTGCTCGCCTGGTACGCAGCAGCAGCCCCGACTTCGACCTCCCGTCCGCGGCCCTGGGAGTCGCGCTCAACAATCCCCTGGCCGAGGCCGACGGCCCCAACCTGGCGCGCGAACTCCGACCAGAAGTCCCCATACGCGAGATCTTTCCCTGGGCCGATCTGGTTTTCCAGGGCGCGCTGGCAGGCGGCGTCTCGTTGCTGCTTTGCGGCGTGGCGACCGACGTGGACACAAGGTTCAAGAGTGCCCGGGCCGAGACGGCAGCCTTCTCCTGGCTCAAGAACCAGGATCAGGGAAAGCTCGACGCCGAAAAGCGGTCACTCGAGGAGCGGATTCGAGTTCTCGAGGCCTTCCAGCAGACCCGCATAGGCTGGTCCGGCCAGTTCCGGACGATCGCTGCCGACACCCCCGCGACCACGATTATCACCTCGCTTACCGGCGAGGGCGAGTTCGAAGTCCCCGGCAAGGGCAGCCAGGCCAAGCCCAAGACGCAGTTGATCGTCAACTTCGCCACGCCCCTGACTGAGGACGGCGCCATGCCCGGCGAGATTGACGCGTTTATCTCGGCCCTGCGCGCCGAGGCGTCGATCCTCCGGTACTTTCCGAACATCGAGGTGTCCGGCTTGCGGACCGGCTCAGCCGCCAATAGCACCGGCAAGGTCGCCCAGTACAGCGTTGTCTGCCTTCCCAAGACCGAGGCGGTTAAGGGAGCAAAGCCCCGGTGAAACACGAACCACCACCCACCAGGAACTGTCTCAAGATGGTGCCACCATGAGCGAGAAGACATCGGGCTCTTCCCTGCAGCGCCTGATTTTGACCCAGCTTCGCAACCCGACAAGGCTGCGGTTCTTGCTTTGCGCCGTCCTGCTCGTCTCCTGGTACTTCGGCTTCCACGGCCCGACGAGTGACCAGATAGCCTTGACCTCGGCCAGGGCTGACAGTGAGCTGAAGCGCGCCGCCAGCGCCCGGCAAATCGAGCAGCTGCGCGAGGCGCTGGCCCCATTCCAGGCGCGAATCCCCGCTCATTCTGGCCAGAACAAGCTGAACCAGTACGTGATGGCACACATCCGCCAGTCGCCGGTCAAGCTCGTGGATCTGAGGCCCGCCAAGATCAAGGACCTTGGCTCGTTTGACAACATCGGCATGCGGCTGCAGCTCGAAGCGTCCTACGAAGACCTGGATGAGTTTCTCGTCTGGGTCGAGAACGACCACCAACTGCTCCGCATCGATTCGCTCAAGGTCGATCCTCTCAAGGATGGCAGACGGCTGAACGTCCAGCTCGACCTGTTGAGCTTGGCCGAAAAAGAGAAAAACGCCAGTACCGAGACGCCGTCCAAGGACGGCAAGACAGAGGCCAAGCGATGAACGTCTCCAAGCTGCTGAAACTGGCGCCGACCCTGACCATGGCCGCCGCCATGGCTTATGCGGCATACTCGATCGACCCGCCAGCGCCGGCCATCTTGCAAGCCGCGACGGCCAAGCCCGCGCCAGCCGGGTCTGGCGGTGACCGGCCAAACACCAACGCCGTGGGGGGACCGGCAGCCCGCAAGGCGAGCGTGAGTGCACCTTCCCCCCGGGCCCGCAATCCGTTCGTGGCACTCTTCAAGCCAAACCGGCCGGGCAAGGCCGGAGCCAGCCAGGAGGTGCGGGTTGATCCAAACCTCGCTCTGGTCAAGGGTCTGACCTTGAATGCAACCTTCATCCAGGGAGCGACCCAGTACGCGTCGATCAACGGACGACTTTACAGGCAGGGACAGCACCTCGACGGCCCGGATGACAGAGCCACCTCCCTGGTCATCACCCAGGTCACCCCCGCTCAGGTAACCCTCGAGGCTAACAGCAATCGCTACACCCTGGCCTACCCCGACCAGTTCACGGCCGCCGCCGGACCCCGGTCGACGGCCGGTGCTGGACCTCGGTCGACGGCCGGCGCAGCGCAGCGCGGCGGACGGCTTGGCCCGTCGGGCCGCTCGGCCTTGCCCCGAAGATAGCAGGGGTCTAGAACCGCATCGCCTTATCACCTTGCCCGCCCTGTTTCAGGCCGACCACAAGGCCACAGTTCTCCAGGAATTCCCATGAACAGCGTCTTCGACACCACCGGCACCCAGCCCTTGATCCTGGAGCTACTGGCCCGCCGCAACCGGTTCGAGCCCAAGCAGCTCGAGGAGTTCGGAGAGCTGATGGAAAAGGCCGGCCCGGGCACGGTGCCCGAGGTACTGTTGATCAAGGGAGGTTACCTTGCCGACCAGGAGATCGCCAGCGTCTACGCCGAGGACCTGTTCCTTCCCATCGTGCCTCAGCTCGCTGAGGGCACCGAGATTGACAAGGAGCTGGCCGGCCTCTTGCCCGAGAAGCTCTGCACCGACAAGCTGATCTGCCCGATGGGCGTGCACGATGATGTACTCGACGTCGCCTTTGTTTCTCCCGAGGCGATGGGGGTCGTCGATGAGCTCCAGCTCCTTACAGGGCTGCGGATCAACCCCTTGATCGGTCCTCTTTTCCTGGTGGAAGCGCACCTTGATGCGCTCTACCGCGCCAATCGTGAGAACAAGGCCATTGGTGAGGGGAGCGAGGATTTCCGTGACGCCGGCGATCGGCTCGACGAACTTGACGAGAACATCCTCAACCTCGACACACCGCCGCCCAACGATGAAAACGGCCGGATCGTCCGCCTGGTCAATCAGATTCTCGAGCAGGCGATGCGCAACGGGGCCAGCGACATCCATCTCGAACCGTTTGAGGACGGTTGCAAGTTCCGGCTGCGCATTGACGGCGTGCTTCACGAGCTTCCCTCGCCATCGAAGGCCATCTTCATCATGATCCTCTCGCGGCTCAAGGTGCTGGCCAAGATGGACATCGCCGAGAAACGCATTCCCCAGGATGGCGCCATCGCGCTGCGGTCGGGCGACAAGCGGGTTGACCTCCGCGTCAACACGGTCCCGACGGTCCACGGTGAGAAGATGGTCATGCGAATCCTCGACAAGGATGCCATCCCGCTCAACCTGACCGGACTGGGGCTAGACGAGCGGCAGTCCACCGACTTGCTCGAATCGATCCGCTCGCCCTACGGGCTGGCCCTGGTAACCGGGCCGACCGGCAGCGGCAAATCGACAACGCTCTATGCGTGTCTCAATCTCTTGAACGAGCCCCGCTACAACATCTGTACCGTCGAGGACCCGGTCGAGTACAAATTCAAGGGAATGAATCAGGTGCAGGTCAAGGCCCAGGTCGGGCTCACGTTCTCGTCGGCCTTGCGGGCCTTTTTGCGGCAAGATCCCGACATCATCATGGTGGGCGAGGTTCGCGACCAGGAAACCGCCGAGATCTGTCTGCGAGCTGCCTTGACCGGCCACTTCGTGCTCTCCACGATCCACACCAACGACGCTCTCTCGGCGGTCACGCGGCTGCAGGACATGGGTATCGAGCCGTTCTTGCTTTCATGCACCCTTCGCGTCCTGGAGGCCCAGCGGCTGGTCCGCCGGCTCTGCCCCAAGTGCAAGGAGCCCTACCAGGTCGACGACGAGCTCGCCGCGCGGCATGGACTGACGCCCGGCGAGGTCCTCTATCGCCCTAAGGGCTGCCTCCATTGCCGGCGGCTTGGCTACCGCGGCCGCCTCGGCGTCTTCGAGGTCATTCGCATCACCCCCAAGCTCACCCATCTCATCCAAAAGAGGGTACCGCTGGACCAGCTTCGCAAGGGTGCTCGCGAGGAGGGGATGAAGATGCTCTACGATAGCGCCCTGGACAAGGTCCGCCAGGGACTCACCAGCCTCGAGGCCGCCCTCACCGTGACCATGGCCGACGAAGAATGAGCCGGTGCAGGCGAACCGACCTATCCCTTCAAGCCATCGCTCCGAAAATAGCGCCGCATCAGTTCAGGAAGGTCCGCGGAGAACTTGCTCCGGGGTATCACGGGGTCGCACCCTGCGGCGCGAGCGGTCGCCAATGCCTCGGTATCGACATGGGAGCCAAAGGCCACGAAGGCCGTTGCCGGCCCGGCCAGCCCTTGATAACCCAACAAGGCCTCCGGCGCCACCAGGTCGCCGGCCGCCAGATCGACGAAGACCACGCAGAGCCGCCACTGCTCGATCATCGCCAGGGCCAGAGACGAAGTGGCTGCCACCAGTACGCGATGCCCTAGCTCGCGCGCTGTCCCGGTCACCTTGGACGTGAAGATCAGGTCACGGCTGAGCAAGATGCCGGTCGGACCGGCGTTTGCTGGAACAGGAACGGCATCGACGGGGGAAGGATTCATGGGGGAGCTCAAATTCCAGACTCTAGATTCCAGATGGCACATGGCAGATGGCGGATGATAGATGACAGATGACATCTAGCTTGCCACTCGCCACTTACCATGTTGCACGCGGATCTCGGGCGAAGCGGTGATCGATCCAGGCTGGGGTCAGGGTTTCCAGTCCGTGGATGATGGCATCGGCACCGGATTGGCGAAGCTGAGGGGCGTTATACGTATGGGTGATACCAATCGCCTGCATGCCGGCTCCCTTGGCCGAGACGATTCCGGCCAGACTGTCCTCGACGACCAGACAATCGCGGGCTTCAAGGACCGTGCCGGCCGTGGATGGAGATCTTGCCTGAATGTGAGTCCGCAACGCTTCGAGAGACTGCAAGTAGCCCGCCGGGTCGGGTTTGCACTTGTGGGCGTCCTCGGCGGCGATGATGGCGGCGACCTGGGCACGGCGGTTTAGCCGCTTGAGCGCATACTCGATCTCCGACCGTAGCGCTCCTGAGCAGATGGCCACTGGCCAGCGTGCCGCAATCGAGGCCAGAGTCTCGGCCGCGAAGGGAAAAAAGCGTAGGCCCGCATCGGCAACTTCCACATAGCGACGGGCCTTCCGCTCGATGAGCCCGTCGAGCCGCTCATGGTCGAACGCCTGCCCGGCGTCGCCCAGCGCCGCGGCGAAGCAGCCGCGATCATCATAGCCGAGGTAGCGCTCGTGGTAATCCCGGTCGGTTATCACCACGCCTTCCTCGGCCAGGACCTCGCGAAAGAGCTCGAAATGGACTACCTCGTCGTCCACCAAGACGCCATTGAAGTCGAAGATCACCGCCTGGATCATGTTGCCCTTACGGTGGCCAGTGGTCAGTTATCAGTGGCCAGCAACTGGTGCCCGGCACAACTGGAGTGCCAGGGTCTACCCTTCTCGCCAACTTACTGGCCACTGGCCACTCTCTTCTGATCAGATCGCCTCCGGCCCGCGCTCGCCGGTGCGGATGCGGATGCAGTCGTCCAGGGGAAGGATGAAGATCTTGCCGTCGCCGATTTTGCCGTCGGGTCCGCTCCGGCCAGCCTCGAGGATGGCGTTTACGGTCGGCTCGACAAAGTCCTCGTTCACCGCGATCTGAAGCTCGATCTTGCGCAGCAAGTTCACGGTGACCTCGTGACCGCGGTAAACCTCGGTATAGCCCTTCTGCCGGCCAAAACCCTGCACATCCATGACAGTAAGCCGGAAGACCTCGACCCGGGAGAGAGCCTCCTTGACGGCCTCGAGTTTGGTGGGCTGGATGAGCGCGATGATCAGTTTCATCGAAAGTTTCTCAAGGGTGGTTGCCTTGGTCCCGGGAAGGGAATCCCAGTGCTGGGCTCCCGGCGCATGGCTGTTCTGTCTATCACTTCCTGATTGTCCGGAAGAATTGCGATCGTCGTCAACACGGCGGCGACCGAAAAGACTAACCGTGATGTACAAAAGGCCATGCTGGCGCTCGTTTTCCAGGGTAATGTGGTGTCCGCCGACTCGTTATCGTCGCCTGCCTTCGATGCCGAGGCTCATCCCCAAGTCTGCAAGTGCGGACCACTGTGCCGACATGCGTCCTGCTGTTGTGGCCGGCCCTCGGTTGCTGAGCACGGAGATCGTGGAGCGCCCGCGATTTCGACGCCACACGCTGACTTCGCAAGCTCTGCTCCGTGCCTCGAAGAGGCTCCATGCGGCGACTCGGGGCTTTCCCCTACGGCCGGCCCTCGCTTCCAAGAAAAGGCCGCCACGCTGGCCGAGTGCGTTTCGGGTAGCGCGCTCATGATGAGTGATTTCCTGCCTGTGCACACGTCTTGCGGTCGCCCTCGGTGGCGGCCGTCGCCGATTCAGAGACCTCCTCGACGGGGCCTGCCTGCTTGATCGCCTTCGGTATCTGCCCGTGCCAAGGGCTCTACGGGAGCTCTCTTGGTTTTCGTGCGCTGGCTCGGCAAGCCGGGCGTGATCCGACAGATTCCACCAATGATCGCGCCCAACCACGGGACCTGCGTCAAGAGACTCGCACGCTCGCCCGCTAAGATCGTCTGGCCTGTCGAATCTTTCGTTAATTCGACCAAGGGTGGTCCGAGAGAATGTTGGCCGCGTTCCCCTGAGCCCGGTCGCTCAAGAACTTGGTGGAAGTTCTCTCGCGAGGCAAGGAACGGCCCGCAGGCCGAAGCCGTGAATGGCTCTCTTCTTTTCGTCGAGAAGACCCGCCCCAGCGAGCTTGACTCACTCGGTAACCACGTCGGGATGGTGGTGATTCTGATGATCATCCGACGTTCTCACACCCGGCGGATAATTGCGATAGGTCTCCGTCCAGGTGCAGCCGGAAACGCCAAGCAAGAGGGCCAGGGAGAGTAGCCCAAGAGCGATCCTCGCCATGATCGAAATCCTTTTCGTGAGCGATCGATCCGGCCGGGGTTCGTGAACCGGCCAGGGTGGGAACAGATCAGAACCAGCGGCGCCTGCGGCTTCAGACCGCTCACTCACGCCGCCCGCTGGCGTACCCGTCCGGGCGGAGCACGGGTTTGAGTCAGCGGCTTGCAGGCAAGTTGGCCGCGGGGACCCGAAGCCCGCCGTCAGGGGAAATCGGCGGTAGTACAGGAGGAGCGAAGTCAGAGGTTGTCACCGTGGTCGTGGGGGCCGGTGCGGCACTGGCGGCGCCATCCGGTGCCGGAGGGTTCGCGACTGCGTCTCGGCCAGGGCCGTAGGGTGGTGGGGCTGGTGGCGTCGGAGCGGCCGCGCCAGCCGGAACGCCGGTGGTTGGACGAGCCGACGAGGACGGCGCCGGGCCCAGTACGGGTGGTCCCGCTGGTGCCGTATCGGGCGCCGCGCTCAGCGGCCCACCAGCATAAGAGCCTGGCATCAGCGCGTAGCCACCAGGACCACCCGGCACGGGGAAGTCATCACATTCGTCGCAGAACGTGGCACAGCCCACACCACCTGTGGCCAGCGCGACGGCCAGCACCGCATCTCGAAACCTCGCCATGACCAGATCCTTTCCCTTCCGTATATGTCCCGCGAGAACCGATCTGGGCCAGGTTCCGCCCGCGGTTCATGGAGCGGCCGCGAGCTCTGGCAAGACCGGTAGATTCGCTCCACCGGCGCAGCATGTCGCGCCCGATTGTTTGTTACGTTCATCGGCCAGCTTCACCCCGGACGATGAGTCGAACTCCCATCCGCGTGCAAGTCCACCCAACCGGCAGTGTAGTGCAGACCACAAGGGGAATTGCACCCCTGGGTTCGCGGGGTGCCCGGTGGGTTTCCCCGGACGACAACATCAGCGTGAGTCGAGAGGCAGCGCGTGATCAATGCCCGAGGCGCTTACGATGCGATCGCCGACTGGGCGATGCTCCAGGTCGATCCGATCCTTGATGAGGTACGATTGCCTTGAGGCCGGTGGGGGTTTCAGCCGACACTCTGTCGGTTCGATCAGGCCTGAATTGACAACTTGAAACCGCGTTCTAGGTTACTCCAGGCAGACTGCTTCGATGATAGGCGCGCTATAGCTCGGAGTACCAGGAGCGACCCTTTATGATTTCGCATCGAGCCGACCGCCGCGAGTTGAACGCGGCGTCACCCTTGCAAATTTACCTGCACGACATCAACGATACGCCCCTGCTTTCGGCCGAAGAGGAGCGTGAGCTTGCCGAGCGGGTTGCCGCCGGCGATCCGTATGCCCGCGAGCACATGGTCAAGGCGAATCTCCGGCTCGTGGTGAACATCGCGCGGGGCTACTTGGGCAAGGGACTGAGCCTCGAAGACCTGATCGAGGAGGGAAACCTCGGCCTGATGCGAGCCGTCGAGGGTTTTGATGGCATGATGAACACGCGGTTCAGCACGTATGCCAGCTACTGGATCAAGCAATCGATCCGCCGCGCGGTGATGAACAACGGTAAGCCGATCCGGCTGCCTGCGTATATGGTCAGCCTGCTCTCGAAGTGGAAGCGGGCGTCCGTGATTCTGACCGATCGTCTGGGGCGGGCGCCCACGCCTGACGAGGTGGGCAAGGCCCTGCGACTGTCCAAGAGGAAGATTGGCATCGTGGCCAAGGCCATCAAGGTCAACAACCTGATGCCGCACCCCGAGGGCAGCGAGGATGAGGGCACGACACTGGATGACGTGCTGACCGACGAGCGGAGCAAGGCCCCCGAGGATCTGATGATCGAGGCCGACGACCTCGACCGCATCTTCGGCCGCCTGGACGAGCTCGAGGACCGCGAAGCCGCGGTGATCCGGATGCGGTTTGGCCTCGAACCATTCCCGCCTATGACCCTTCGTGAAGTTGGCGAGAACCTGGGCCTGACGCGCGAAAGGGTTCGCCAGCTCGAGAACCAGGCGCTGCAGAAGCTCATGCATGGGCTCAATGGAATGACTGGGCAGACTGGCAACTGAACGGAACGGCGAAAGACCGCGGTCGCCGGATCCTCCACCCGGCGCGTCCCGGCTCTCTCCGTCAAGGCCCCCGGCGTTTCGACGCCGGGGGCTTTTTTTTGGCCAACTAACATCGGTCAGCGTGAGCAGAATGCTGTCGTCGGTTGCCTCAAGCGGTAGTAGCGTGGTAGCGATTGCACTGCAGACAAAGAGACGAATTCACCAGTTCCTTCGTATTGCACCGCTGAAGGACAATTCGAAAAAATGGTGAGTTTTTCTCAGTTTCATAGATTTTTCACAAAAGCTAAAGATTCGACGGGTAGTATAAACGACCGTCTGGTATCGATTGTTCCGCCATCTGGTACAGCTACAGATGGAATAGAACTGGTTGAACTTTTGTTCATTCCTGACCTCTCCCCGCGTACTCATGACCATCTTGTCCGGACCTGGGTTGACGCCACCTCCGGGCAAGGCTCGGTCACGGCGATCTGAGCCGTCCATCCTCACCTTGGATCTGCATACTTGAAGGAGTCGCAAGGTATGAACACTTTGGATCTGGTGCGGCGATCACGCGGTTTCACGCTGATTGAGCTGCTGGTTGTCATTGCAATCATCGCCGTCTTGATCTCGCTCTTGCTCCCCGCCGTGCAGTCGGCGCGCGAGGCAGCCCGGCGTGCCCAGTGCACCAACAACCTCAAGCAGTCGGCCTTAGCCGTCGCCAATTACGAGTCGGCCAACAGTTGTTTGCCGAGCACATCCTTCTCGGGCTCGACTCCGGCACAGTACCAGTATCCAAACTTCTCGGTCTTTGTGTTCCTGACCTCGTTCCTCGAGCAGCAGCAAGTTTAAAACGCCACGAACTTCAACTTGAGCGATTACGAGATCGATAACATCACGATTGCCGGGGTCGCGATCAACACACTCATGTGCCCCAGCGACCCCTGGCAGCCAACGGTGATCAGTCGGAACACGCCCAACGCGGATTTTGTCGAGCATGTTTCCGCAATTCCGGCGGGCAGCATCTATTATCAGCAATTCACCAGCTACGGAGCCAACCAGGGAACGTACCCGGGAAGCTTCCAACAGAGTTACGGCCAAGCTCAGTTCGCGCAGTATAAGGGCGTGATCTACAACGACAGCCACGTCAAGCTGTCAGCGATCACGGATGGAACCAGCAATACCTTCCTCTTCAGGGCTTACGCACCACTTTTCCCTGGGTTTTCTGGGGTTTTCATGGAAAATATAACAGAATCATATAATGTAACTTAAATAGCAAGTCGCTGTATTGGTCACAACACTATTGAAAAGTCG
>JBEKTN010000033.1:0-33288 GCA_049516015.1 Isosphaeraceae bacterium
AAATTCAAGGGGAAAATCGCTCAAGACGTGGCACCATGTGTAGCGAGGGAATACAGTTGCCGCTCCATCGCGAAAGGACTTACGGCAAGAATCGCCGGACTACTGTCAAAAACCTGTCTGGGACGACCCCCATGCCTGGCTCGTGCGGTTCGGGATCGGCCTGCGCGGGCCGATAGAGGTGATTGATTCCGATATCACCACTCTGAGCGCTTCGGCCGACAAGGTGGTCAAGGTCGGCGGACCTGACCCCTACCTCGTCAATATCGAGATCCACTCCTACCATGAGACCGGCCTGGCCCGGACGCTCTGGTTCCGGCAGGTCGCCCTCGACTATCGTCACGACCTGCCGGTGCTCACCGTCCTGGTCTTATTGTGCAAGGAGGCCAACTCGCCCAGCCTGACCGGCACCTATGAGCGTCAGCTACCGGACGGCTGGCAGACGAATCGGTACAATTACCGGCTGGTGCGGCTCTGGCAGGAAGACCCCGAACCTTATCTGACCGCCGAAGTCGGGCTGGTCCCCCTGGCGCCGCTGACCGACGTGACAGAAGCGGACTTGCCCGGGGTTGTGCGACGGATGGCGGGCCGGATCAACGGCGAGCCCCGACCGAGGGCCGCCAAGCTCTGGACTGCGGCGTACCTACTGATGGGAGTGCGCTATCCGGATGACCTGGTGAATCAACTCTTGGAAGGGATTCAAACCATGCGAGAATCGACGACCTATCAGGCCATTTTGCGGGAAGGCCGCATCACGGGCGAGCAAAAGCTTCTGCTTCGTCTGGGGACCAAGCGCTTCGGTGAGCCCGACGCCACGACGGTCGCCGCCATTGAGGCCGTCCAGGACATCGATAGGCTCGAAGCCCTCGGCGAACGAATCCTCGACCCGGGCATCCGCGACTGGGATGACCTGTTGCGCACGCCCTGATCCCAGGGGGGCTTCGCAGGGTCAGGGCCGCCAAACTGGTGCTACGGAAGCAAGTCCGCCACGGCGATTTGACCGACAACCTGTCGCTGGATGACCAACTCTACCGACTCCGTCTCTCCCAGAATCCGCGGAGCTGGATACTCACCCCCAGTGGGGTTGGCGTAAACTTCGAGCCTGCGCCTCGGGACGTTGACGATCCAGTAGGCCGGAATGCCGCCGCCGCCATAGACTGCGGCCAGCGCCCGGTCCTTGGCCACGCTGGTGCGCGTGACCTCGATCACTAGGGCGACGTCCTCGGGGTCAGGGTGGCGGGTCGCGTAATCCTTGATAGCGCCGCGCACGACGGACACGTCCGGCTCGGGCTCGCTTCGCCGGTTGGGGATCCGCACAGGATCTTCCTTGCGAACGTACCAGCCTGCTGGTAGTAAACGCTCGATCGCCCGCCGCGTCAGGTCCGTCGCGGTAGGGTGCGCCGGGTTCTTCACGTCCTTCTCCACGATGCGGCCTCGGATCAGCTCGAAGCGATTCGTTTCGGGCAGGATTCCGTGCTCCACCATCTGCTCGTACTGATCGACGGTCAGTCTTTTCGTGATCGTGCTCAATTCACACCCCCTTCCTGCAATCGCTCGAGCCAGGCAATGGCAGACTTTCCAACCCCAATGTAATACATCGTAGGATACTTGCCAAACATGCCGGCTTCCAACATCGACGAAGTAGTAAGCAGCCTTCAAAACGTCCGTTGGCTTCGCGGGGTCATGCTCGTTGGCTTTGCGGACCACGGCAATCTACGAAACTCCTGTCTGGCTGCCTATAATCAGGGTGTCGGGGATCGCCGCGAATCGATTTGCGAATTCGTGGCCGTCCCAGCAGCGCTGACGATGCGCGGCGGAGTGACCTCAGCCCATGAACGAAGTGGTGGCCGAACGACCGCGATGGGACCTGGCCGCGGAATCGATCGTGGTCAAGATCCGCTGGTTCGGCGTCATCATGGGCTATGTTCTGGTGCAGAGCCGCACGGGTTTGCACAACCCCTCGGCGGTGCGCGCATTTCTCGCCCTCGGTGCGGGTTACGCGGCGCTCGACTTCGCGTTCTGGAGGCTGGGCGAGGTTTTCCTCAAGCGCTGGCCGCTCTTCGTATCGTTCATGGAGTCGATGTTCATCGCATTGCTGTGCTACCACGATACCGGGCTCGCCAGTCCGTTTCGCTGGTATTACCTGCTTTCCCTGATCTGTTGCGCGATCCGCTACCAACCGGCGGTGGCCTGGTGGACCTTGGGGTTTCATTCGATCAGCCTGCTCAGCCTGGCCTGGTCGCTGGGCTTCAGCACGCCGACCGGCTCGGCCTGGCCATTGACGCTCGTGATCATGGCCTGGGTGACCTGGGCGAGCTCATCTCTGGCGGGTTTGCTCAAGGCAGCCGGAGTCCAGTTGCAGGACTTGAACTCGGAGCTGGTGCGCGTGCGGGCAAAGCTGGAGGAGCGGGTCGCCGAGCGAACGGACGCGCTGCGGACCTCACAGGCCCGGATGATCCAGCAGGAGAAGATGGCCGCATTCGGTCTGCTGGCCGCGGGCATCGCCCACGAGGTGGGAAACCCCCTGGCGGCGCTCAGCTCGCTCGTGCAGATTCTCAAGCGCAGAGGGCCCGACCCCTACACGTCGGAAAAGCTCGATCTTGCCGGCCGGCAGCTCCACCGGATCGAGCGCACGATCCGCGAGCTGATCGACTTCTCCCGCCCCGCATCGCGGGCGATCACCCGGACGCGGATCTGCGAGGTCGTGGATGAGGCACTGGGCATTGCCAAGTACTATCAACGGACCAAGCAGCGCAGGATCTCGACGGACATTCCCACGAACCTACCCGCGGTTCTGGTGGTTCGAGACTACCTGACACAGGTCATCCTGAACCTGGTCCTGAACGCGATCGACGCGACCGACGACCAGGGGCGGATCCACCTGCGGGCGCGGATCGAAGACGGCGCGCTGGAGCTGAGCGTCGAGGACGACGGCCGGGGGATCTCGCTGGCTGACCGCTGCCGGCTGTTTCAGCCGTTCTTCACGACCAAGCCGCATGGCACCGGGCTGGGACTTTTCGTCAGCCGGCAGATTCTCGAGGAGTTCTCTGCAACGCTGACCTTCTGCTCCGAGCCGGGACGGGGCTCGACGTTCACGATCCGGCTTCCCTGGGAAGCCGCCCTGACCTCCGCGGTGACCGGAGTGAGCGACGGGGATCGCGCGGGTCTGGCCCCGGCTGCCGCCGAAGAGGAGCCAGAGCGAACCGGCCGCGGCACTCCCGTCGCCGCCCTGCCGTCGGCGTGATGCGGAAATGGACGTTCTACAACAGATTCTT
This sequence comes from Isosphaeraceae bacterium, assembly GCA_049516015.1. Classification (GTDB taxonomy): domain Bacteria; phylum Planctomycetota; class Planctomycetia; order Isosphaerales; family Isosphaeraceae; genus Aquisphaera. The sequence continues at coordinate 3,273 of JBEKTN010000033.1, forward strand.
TCGCCCCAGGGCCTTGCTCTTGAAACACGGAACCGAGGCTACCCGATGAGTTTGGCCGCCCTGACGGCAAACAGCGTTGCCAGAGGCAGTGAGAGCCGCGAGCCCCGCGGCCGCGTTCTCATTGTCGATGATGAGGAAGTCATAGCGTCCACCCTGAAGGAATTCCTGCAGGGTGAAGCCTACGAGGTCGCCACGGCCATGAGCATGCCCGTGGCGCTGGGCTTGATCGAATCGTTCGAGCCGGACGTGGTGCTGTGCGACGTCCAGCTTCCCGGCGGCGATGGCTTGACGCTGCTGAACCGCTCGCTCCAGGTCCGGCCCGAGACGCTGTTCATCATGATCACGGCCTACGCCACGGTCGAGAACGCGGTGGCAGCGTTCCAGCGCGGGGCCCATGACTACCTGATGAAGCCGGTGATGTTCGAGGAGCTGCTCGTCAAGATCGACCGGCTCATGAAGTATCGCCGGCTGCTGCTCGAGAACCAGGCCTTGCGGAGACAGTTCCACGCCCACGAAGACCTGGAGACAATGGTCGGCCGGAGCCCGGCGATGCAGGCCGTGAAGACCTTGATACGCAAGGTCGGCCCGACCCGGAGCACGGTGCTCATCACCGGGGAATCGGGCACCGGCAAGGAGCTGGTGGCCCGGGCCCTGCACACCTGCGGTCCCGACCCGGACGCGGTGTTCCTCGCCGTCAACTGCGCGGCCATCCCCCACGACCTGCTGGAGAACCAGCTCTTCGGCCATGTCCGCGGCGCCTTCACCGGCGCCGACCGCGACCACGCGGGGCTGTTCGTCGCCGCGGGGCGGGGGACAGTCTTCCTCGACGAGATTGGCGAGCTTGCCAGGTCCACCCTGGCCAAGCTCCTTCGTGCCATCGAGAACAAGGAGGTCCTGCCCATCGGCGCCACCCGGCCAGTATCATTTCACGCCCGGCTGGTGACCGCGACCAACAAGGACTTGCTGGCGGAGGTCGCCGCCGGCCGGTTCCGGGAGGACCTGTACTATCGCTTGAACGTGGTCTCGATTCATCTTTCACCGCTGCGCGACCGCCGCGAGGACATTCCCGAGCTGGTCTCGGTCTTGCTGGCCAAGCACGCCGCCCGGCTGGGCAAGCACGTCCAGGGCGTGGACAACGCCACGGTGCGCGGGCTCATGGCCGCCGCATGGAAGGGGAATGTCCGCGAGCTGGACAACGCGCTGGAGCGTGCCGTCATCCTGGGCGACGGACCGATCCTCACCCCCGACGATTTTCCGCCCGGCCTGATGCCGGAAGCCGATTCCGAAAGCGGAACCACGCGCGACGACCTCCGCGCGGCCGTTCGCGAGTACGAGCGGCATCACATTCAGCGCGTGCTCAAGGACTGCGGCGACGATAAGCGTGAGGCCGCCCGCCGGCTTGGCCTGGGGCTCTCGTCGCTCTATCGCAAGCTCGAGGAGCTCGACTCTCGATCAACTTTGTAGCGCTGGCCATGCACGGCTTGCGGGGCGTTCGGCCTGAAGGACACAACGAGGTTCTCTTGCCGGATTCGATTGACGAATCTTCGAACGAGACTTCATGATGAAGCGAGGGGAAAGGCCGAACCCCTCGGATTGATACCGAGACGACTGCTTCCCGCAAGGGATTGGACCACGCGGGCGGATCCTCATGCGCTGCACTCGATGTGATGGTTTGGCTGTTCCCCAGGCCGTGGGAATCGCGCCCGACGGGCGGGTGGTCTTCGGCTGGTGCCTGCAATGCCTGGCCGACAAGCAGTGTCGCCTGGTGGAGGTGCCCGCCGCGGGGCCGTGGGACCTGAGGCTCTCGTTGCCGGTCAGCAAGCCGGCCAGGCCGCCGTTGCCCGGCGGTAACAACCCGGCGGCAGGCGTCGATCAGTCCCAGTGGATCGTCGCAATCGTCGCCTTCTTGATGATTAGCTGGGGCTTGATCCTGCTGGCCGCCGGCCTGTTCAGCGGATCTCGTCCCGCGTCCGCGACCAGCCCGCTGGGCAACGGCACCGCGCACCTCCTGGGTATCGGCGGAGCAGCCACGGCCGTGCTGGGCCTGACCCTCATGGTCCTGGCCTCGCGCCGGAACTGGTTCCCGGGCACTTTCTTGCTGGCACTCCTGAGCTGGCTTTCGTTGCTGGCCGCCCTGGGTATTCTTGCCAACGGACTCTTCGACTATCAGCCCGACCGCAACGTGCAGGTCGTCCTGGGCGCCGGAATGGCCCTGGCCATCTCGGTCATGACTCGCTTGCTCGAGCGCTCCGTGAAGCGCAAGCTCAAGCCCGCGCCTGCCTCGAAGCCCTGGAAGCCAGCCTCCAGCGCGGGCAAGTCCAGCGCGGGTGAGACGAGACGACAGCATTGACGGCGCGGGTCTGGAGATTGGAATAAGAGATGGAGCGATTCGCCGTCGCCTGACCTTCGAAAATTGTCCGCTGTCGCATGCCACCCGGGCTGGAACCGATTCACAGCCAGATCTTGACCCGGTTGCGCAATGATTCCGGCAACCGCCGCTCGATGATCCGCTGGATCTGTTCCGGGTGCAGCCGGGTGCTGAAATGCGAGGCGATGATGACCTCGTTCTCGAATCGCTCGGCCCGCGCCAGCAAGTCGTCCAGATGGGTGTGGCCGAACTTGTGAATCAGGGCCGGGCGCTCGTTGGGTGCGACGAAGGTTACCTCCAGAATCAGCACCTGCGTCTGGTAGATCTCCGGAAAGTCGTCCAGGCCCTGCGGCGAGGTATCGCCCAGGTAGGCAACCTTGGGCAAGCGAATCTCGGCTGAGACCTCAACTCCGGAAAGGCGGAGGTCGCGGATCTGTTCACCGGTCAGGCTGTGGTATTCGGGCTTGAGCTTCTTCCGGCGTTCCCAGACCAAGAAGCCCAGCGAGGGGATCGTGTGCCGGGTGGGGAAGGCTTTGACCACGAGCTCGCGTGACAGCTCGACCTCGTCGCCGGGGTTCAGTCCCACAAGTTCCACAGGCATTCGCCCCCGGTCCAGCTTCTGCACGGCCCGGAGCAAGAGCTGAGCGCCCTCGATCGCCTCGGCCGGCATGTAAACGGTCGGTGGCTCCATCTTCATCATCCGCCGGCGCGCGACCAGGATCGGCAGGGCGGCGATGTGGTCCAGGTGGGAATGGCTCACGAACCAGTTCGGCGTGGTCATGAACGACCAGGGCTGTGCTCCCAGGTCAAAGCCCAGCTTCAGCTCGGGCACTCTCCAGTAGGTCTGCACGGCCGCCCGCGAGTAGCCTTCCACCGTCAGCCCCTTGTGGTGCAGCGAGCGCACCGGGGCATTGTCCACCGGGTGGTCCAGCGATTCCACAGGCGATTCGATGTCCGTCGCCAAACGACGTCTCCTTCTCGGCACAGATTGCACCCGCGGCGCGGCCAATGCTCAGTATAATCAAGGCTGGATGAACGGCGATAGCTCGGCGCTCGATCGCGCGTGTCCCCGGGCCGGCCGGCAATCCGAGCAGCCGGGAGGCGACATGAATCTCCGCGCCATGGTCTTTGGACCGGCCTACCTGGACCGTGTGCTGAGGGTCGATCAGCCGCTGGTCGCCCCGGCCCTTGGTCCTCCCATCGATCAGAGCGTGGACGGGGCGCTCGGGTTCGCCGGCGGCCGCAACCTCGAGCTGGCCGATCCTGCGGGATATACGATCGAGATAACGCTGCCGCCCGGCTGGCCCGGCCCATCCGGCCGGATCGAGCTGGAGCGGGAGATCCGCGCGGGGGTGACTGGCCGGAGGGCTGTCAGCGGACTGAGCTGGACCGACGACTTGGGCGGCATGGGGGCCGGTTATGCGGCCGCTCTGGCGGGAACGCTCTGCTGTGCGCTCGGGCCCGAAGACGACCAGATCAGCCAGGTGGTCGGCAGACTCCTGGACCGGCAGGCGATCGCGCACTCCGCGATCCGGGTACCTGACCGTGGTGCCGACTGGACCCTGCTCGTGAGCAGCGGCATGCATGGAGACAAGCTGCCGATCGGCTTCCGGGGCTGTCATGCGGCGCTCGCTCCCGGCTCGTTCGATCCCTGGCTTTCCTCGCCTTGCGGCCTGCGCGTCGCCGCGGCGCTTCCCAATCGGCTGTCGGCCCATATCCTCTCCGCGCCTGGTGCAGGCTGTCGCATGTTTGCACCCGCGATGCGAAACATGCGCGATCAAGAGTGCCTCCTGGCGAGCTTTGCCGGTTCGATCGATCTGCTCTGCTGCAACCGGCAGGAGTGGGAATCGCTGGACGACCGGGAGGAGGTGGCCTGGAGAGTGTCGATCCTGCTCGTGACGGACGGCCCCTCCGGAAGCTCGGCGAGATTCACGACTCCGCAGGGAGAGCCGGGCACTGTCCGCGTGCCGGCGTTCCCGCGCGACCGGCCGCCGCGCGATACCAACCGCGCCGGCGAGGCGTTCGCGGCGACCTTCATTTCCACACTGCTCTCCCAGGGATGGCAGCCCGCGTCGGGCGTCGTCGCCGCGGACCTTGTCCGCCAAGCCATGATCCGGGCCTCCGCCGCGGCCGCCCTGGTCCTCGACCGCACCGATTTCGGTTTTCCCGCAGCCGAGGATCTCGAGTCCGCCCTCCGCGCCGGCAGAGTTGCATGAATCAGGGTGGAAGAGACAATGGCCGGGCAAGAGATCGAAGAGATTTAGCCATGCACCTCTATCCGGCATAAATAAGAGAATTGGGATGTCAGCTCGCGCTTCCTCCTTGGCTTACGGCGATTCCCGGTCGCGCGGCGCTCATCCCGCCCGCAAAATCGCACAAGTCGGCATAGGCGGCCGTCCGATAGAACCGGTGAGTTCGCGTACCACGGTGGGAGGGATCGGGCCGGTCGACGAGCGCGGGAGGTGCAGTCATGAAACACGTCCGTTCCCTCCGTTTTGAGACTCTCGAAGCGCGGCAGTTGCTGTCGAGGGCGCACGTACACGCTGCCGTGGCGCATGCCGCGCGGCCGGCTGCGACCCCGGTTGTACTCAATGGCACGCTCACCGTCGACAACAACCCGAGCGCGACGACCACCACCCAGAACGAGGACGGCTCCATGACCACGTCAGTCCCGGTCGCCGGGCAGCTCGGCGCGCTGGGTCAGGTCCACGGCATCTGGAATGAGACCGTGGACTCCTTCGGAGACTATGAGGAGCCCGACACGCTAACCCTTCATGACTCGAACGGAGCATTGGTTGTCGCATTCAACAACGCAAGCTCGACACCAGCGGACGTGAAAGTGCGCGGCGCCGTCAGCTATGAACACCCTCAGCGGATCTACGGCGGCACCGGAGCCTATGCCCGGGCTTCGGAGAGTGGATCGATCGAGTTGACCACCAACGCGGCCCGGACGGAAGTCGTCAGCATGACTCTGCACACCCAGAATACGTGAGTCGACCGGCAATTCGACTCCCGTTTCCGCCGCCAGGCCGGGGCGTTATAATGCGGCAGCGTTTTGCGGAATCGTGATGTTCCTCTCCGTTCCGACTGCTCGGAGCCTTCGAAGAGGTGTGGCGCATGAGACGCCTGATCCTGCTATTTCTTGTCGCTGGCCTGATGGTGGGTCTGGTCACAGTGAGCCACCTTTCCCTGCGCGCTCAGACCGAGACCAGGCAGAAAGCTGAGGGAGCCCGGGCGGTTGCCGGCGTGGTCACCGAACCGGCGAAGCCGGTACCGTCCGACTCGGTCCAGGACGCGCTTTTGAAACCGTATCCGTTCCGGCTCGCCCGGCCCACGCCGCTGGCCGATGTCGTCCTGCGACTCAGCCGCGAGCTGGGCTTGCCTGTCGTGCTCGACCTGGCCGCGCTCGATCGGCTCGACGTCAAGCCCGAGGATACCGTCAAGCTCGAGCTCCAGGGCGTTCGTCTCAAGACCGGTCTGAAGCTGCTCCTGGACCAGGTTGGCCTGACTTACAAAGTTGTCGCCGAGGATAACCTGCTCATCCTGACGGACAAGCAAGGCTCGGAAGACCCGATCGAGCGGGTCATGGCCGAGATCCATGAGCTTCATCGCGATATTCATGACATTCAGGACGCACTCGACGAGGTGCGTGAATTGACCGGGCTTACGGGCGCGGAAGGTGCGCGAGTGCGCAAGCCGACCATCATCGAAGAGATGCCCGAGAACCAGGATGGCAAGCCGCAAGAAGGCGCAACATCCAAGCCCTCGACGCGGCCAGAGCCAGGCTCGAAGCCCCAGGGACTTCCGTCTGCCCGGCCGCGGACCAGTCTGTAAGTCCTTCGCATTCCGGGGCGCCCAGCAGCATGCAGCCAGGAAGCAAGACGAGCGGCACAGGCGCCGGCGAGACAGGCCGCACGGAAAACGACCTGGACGTTGGGCTGGCGCCCGGCTCAAGGAAAGGGCGCTCCCGCTCGCGGCGAAATGCTTTGGCCGAAAGCCGGAACTGGCTGAGCGAGCCCCGCACCACCGTGCTGGTCGTGCTGGGCGGCGTGGTCCTGCTGGGCGGGGGCCGCAAGCTCATGCAAGCCTGGAGAACACGGAAAGCGGTCGCTCGTCTCAGCGAGCCGGACATCACCCCGCGGGAGATCGAGTCCGTCGCCCAGTTTGGCCGCTCCGGTCTTCCCGAACTGTTCCGGATCTTCGGCGAGCCGCCGTCTTCGTCGTCGCGCGACGCCGCCGGCCGGGCGATCTCCGTGCTCTGGGCGCACGATCAACTGATCGCCGAGGAAGAGCAAGCCCTGGTGCGCAGGGGATATACCGTGGAGTGGATCGCAAGGCGTCGCTATCCCAGGGCGCTCTTGGGCGAAATCCCCATCCGGGCGACGTATGGGCTCCTTTTTCTGCGGGCTGATGGACCGGGTATCAAGCCGGCCGATCTGGAATGGTCGCACCGGATCACCGGCGCCCGCCGCGCAGGGCTCGAGGAGTACTCGGCCTGGACGCCGGCAGCGGGCCACGTTGACTTCACCATCGTCCCCGCCGACTTCGACACCAACGGTCCCCACCGCCTGGCCCTCCAGACCAGGGTGCGGACCCGGGGCTTGACCGACACGTGGCAGATCGACCTGCCGCACCTTCCCTTCAGCTTCGAGTTCGACCCCAGGCTCGAGATCCGCTCACTGCTGGCCCTGCCTGACGAGCACCGAGCCGAGCGGATCGCTCGTTCCGTGCGCCTGGAGAGCCAGCAAGCGTCTGCCGACGACAGGTCGAGCTTCCTCGCCCTGAACCAGGAGATGATGATCCGCAACCCGGCTCAGGTCGTGATCGCAACCCCACTGCCGTGCGACCTTGCCCACCAGATCTTCCTGGAATTCGATCAGGTGCCGGGACGCTTCCCGGCCGGCCTCATCCTCCTGAGCGGACAGGGCGACAGCAGAACAAAGTCGTCCGCAGATCTTGCCGGGCCCCGGCGCTTTCCGATCGGTCCTGTCGAGCCGATTCCTCGAGAAGCCATAGATCAACCCGGCGCCCGGCGGCTGCGGGTCTGGCTCGAGCCCGGCCCGGACCGCGGCTGGACCGACCCCGATATCCGATCCATCTGGCCGGGGACAATCGAAACCGGCTGGGTCAACCTCGAAATCGTGCGGCGCTAGCGACTGACAAGCTCCCGCAGGACCTCCGGGTGGTTCTCGGCGATGGCGATGAGCGTCTTCGCCGCGCCGGTTGGTTTCCGCCGGCCTTGCTCCCAGTCCTGCAGCGTCCGCACGGAGACGCCGAGCAAAGCGGCGAACTCTTGTTGTGACAGCTTCATCCTCAGGCGAGCGGTGACGACGGAGGGCGTCTCGAGGCAATGAACCTGGCCCTCTTGCCCCTCCTTCATCTGGCGCACGGATTCGAGCAACTCCTGGCCAAGATCACGCTGGGAATCGCGCTGTCGCAACGTCGGATCTCTTGCTAGCGGCGATCCCCCAATCGATCCGCGGCCGGCCACCAGATGGGCGGCGACCCGGACGGCTTCGATCAGGCTCGACGGGTCGGCGATGCCCTGCCAGGCGATGTCGAAGGCCGTGCCGTGGGCCACGCTCGTGCGAACGATGGGAAGGCCAAGCGTGACGTTGACCGCGCGGCGGAAGCCGGCGGTCTTGAGCGCGATGTGCCCCTGGTCATGATACATGGCCACCACGGCATCGAACGCCCCGCCCAGTGCCTGATGATAGAGCGTGTCGTTGGGGAAGGGGCCGTGCACGTCGAAACCCCCGGCTTGCATCGCCTCGACGGCGGGCCGGATGATCCTGATCTCCTCGTCGCCGAAGAGCCCGTTTTCCCCGGCATGGGGGTTCAGGGAGGAAACCGCCACGCGCGGCTGGCGACCGCCGGTCAGAGGCCTCATGGCCCGGTCGGCCAGCCGGATCTTCGAGGCCACGGCGTCGGTGGAGAGCAGCGCGAAGACTTGCCGCAGAGCGACGTGCAACGTCACGTGCACCACCCCCAGGCCGGGCCGTCTTTCGCTTTCCCGATCGTTTCCAGCCAGTGCCGGATCGGCCGCCAGGTAGAGCATCATCGCATGGTCTGAGGCCTTGCAGCGCTCCGCAAGAATCTCCGTGTGGCCGGGATGCGGGATGCCCGCCAGCCGTAGCGACTCCTTGGTGAGCGGGAGCGTGGTGATGGCGTCGATGCGGCCCGCCAGCGCCAGGTCGATCGCGGCGATCAGGAAGTCGCGGGCCGCGCGGCCGGCACGCCGGTCAACCGTGCCGGCCGGCACTTCGATCAGGGGGCCGAGGTCGCGAGTGGACGCCGGCGTGAGGCAGGGCACGACGCGGGTCGAGGGCTCGGCGAGTTCGGGCCGATCGATCGTGACGACCCCGGCCGGACTGCTCACCAGCGTGATCGCCTTGCGGAGCACATCGGGATCGCCGATGACCAGGGGCTGGCAGAGGCGATGAAGCGTGGGGTCGCTCCAGGCCCGGGCAATCACTTCCGGGCCAACGCCGGCGACGTCACCCATGGTCAGCGCGACCCGCGGGCGGTTGTCGGTAGCAGGCATTAAGGGGTCCGTCCTTCTTCGGGAACGAGGCATTGGGGTCGTTGCTAGTTGATCAACCGATCTTGCGAAAAGAGCCTGTCGTCTGTCCAGAACCTATGCAGATCGTGCCAGGGCCGAGCGGGCCGGCTGTTCAGAAAAATGCCGTCCCGGTAAGATGCGTATGTGTCATTCCACAGCGACCCCGTCGGCCAGCTCCTGGAAGCTGTCACAGTGAAGATCCGCCCCGCTGCCCAGGTGACAGGCCGGCACCGAGCTGTAGAGAGATTGCCAAGCGATGCTGAATCACGATCTCAAAGACGCCATCATTTCGCGGATCTTGCCAAGGGTCCGGACCCCGGCGCAATACGCCGGTGGCGAGCTGAACAGTATCGCCAAGGACCATGGGACCGTGCGGGGGACGGTTTGCCTGGCCTTTCCCGACACCTACGCCCTGGGGATGAGCCACCACGGGCTTCAGGTCCTCTACAGCCTCATGAACGCCCATGATTGGGCCTGCGAGCGCGTCTTCACGCCGCTGCCCGACTTCGAGGCCGCCCTGCGCGAGCACGGGCTCCCTCTTTACAGCCTGGAGACGTTCACTCCCCTGAACCTGTTCGACGTGATCGGCTTCTCGCTCCAGTACGAGATCTGCTACACCAACGTCCTGACGATTCTCGACATGGGAAAGATCGCTCTCCATGCCGCGGATCGCGGGCCGGACGACACGCTGGTCATCGCCGGCGGGCCGGGAGGACAGAACCCCGAGCTGCTCGCCCCGTTCGTCGATCTCTTCGTCATCGGCGACGGCGAGCCCAGCCTGCCCATCGTCTGTGACCTCTGGCGCGGTCTGAAAGGATCCGGGCTGTCGCGAGCCGACAAGCTGGCCCGGATTGCCGGCAGTGTCTCGTGGGCGTATGTGCCGCGCTTTTACGAGCCGACTTATGGAGCCGACGGCACGATCGACGAGATCCGCCGCCTGCGCGACGATGTGCCCGGGGCCATCCGACCGTGCGTGATCGGCGATCTGGAAGGGACGCCGCTGCCAACGCGGCCGATCGTTCCCTTCGTCGAGACGGCGCATGACCGCATCGCGATCGAGATCATGCGCGGCTGCCCGTGGCAGTGCCGCTTCTGCCAGAGCACCGTGATCAAGCGGCCGCTGCGCTATCGAACCGTCGCGACGATCGTCCAGGCCGCACTCGAGAGCTATCAGAACACCGGTTACGACGAGATCAGCCTGCTCTCGCTCTCCACCAGCGACTATCCCCACTTCGAGGAGCTCGTGACGCGCATGAGCGAGGTTTTCACCCCCCTGGGCGTGAAGATCTCGCTGCCCAGCCTGCGGATCACCGAGACCTTGAAGAGGATCCCGGCGCTACTCCAGGAAGGGCGGAGGAGCGGCCTGACGCTGGCCCCCGAGGTGGCGCGCGACGACATGCGCGAGCAGATCCGCAAGCCGATCAACAACGAAGACCTTTATGAAGGCTGCGCCGAGGCGTTCCGGAGAGGCTGGCGCAAGGTCAAGCTTTACTTCATGTGCGGGCTCCCCGGCGAGCGCGAGGCCGATCTCAACGGGATCGTCGCGATGGCCGAGACCATCGCGCGGATCGGCAAGGAGGTCACCGGCCGTTATGCCGAGGTCACGGCCGCCGTCTCCAACTTCGTACCCAAGCCGCACACGCCCTACCAGTGGAACGGCATGAAGCCTCGGGAGTATTTCCAGTGGGCCCACAGGTACCTTCGGTCGCGAGTCAAGCTGCGGTCGGTGACCGTCAAGGTTCACGACATCGAGCGCAGCCTGCTGGAGGGGATCCTGACGCGCGGCGACCGCCGGGTCGCCGCCGCGGTCGAGGAGGCCTGGCGGCGCGGGGCCAGGCTCGACGCCTGGTCGGAGTACTTTGACGCCAACCTCTGGTGGCAAACCTTCGACGATCTCGGCATCGATGTGCCGTTTTACAGCCAGCGCGAGCGCCCGGTCGAGGAAGTCCTGCCCTGGGACCATATTCACATCAAGTACGGCCGCGATTACCTTGCCAAGGAGCAGAACCGGTCGGTCGTCCAGCTCGAATCCATGGCCGGAGCTATTTGACCCGATCACGAGGACGCGAATACCTGGAGTCTTCCCATGGCAACCGATGTCAAGACGAAGCTGCTGACCGCCGAGGAGTTCATGGCCGCCGATCTCGGAGAAGGAACCTTCGAGCTGGTGCGTGGGGAGGTGATTCAAGTGCCGCCGCCGATGCCGGAACATGGACGGGTTTGCATTAACGTTGGTTTTGCCCTCGAGTCTTACGGACGCCAGACGGGTTACGGCTACGCCTTGGGGAACGATTCCGGCGTCGTGACCGAGCGCGGGCCGGATACCGTGCGCGGGGCGGACGTTTGTTTCTACAGCCACGAGCGTTGGCCAAGATCCCAGGTGGGATCGACGCTTCCTCCGGTCGCTCCGGATCTGGTGGTCGAGGTCTATTCCCCGGGCAATCGGAGGGGGAAAGCGCTGGAGAAGGTGATCGAGTACCTCGCTGTCGGGATTCCTGTGGTCTGGGTCGTCTATCCCAAGAGTCGCCAGGTGGTAGTCTACCGATCCGCTGATGAAGCGCCGGACGTTTTGAAGGAAGATGCCATCATCGAGAATCTGCCCGAGCTTCCCGGTTTCCGATGTCCGGTCGCCGACTTCTTCCTGTGAGCAACGTCCTTTGCCTCTTCGATAGCGGCTGCGCAGCTCGCACATGAATCTCCCTCCCAAGACCGAATCGCCGACCGATTCACGCCTCTCGCGCCTCGTTCCCTGGCTCTGCCTGCTAGCGGCTGTCTGCTGGAGCATTTTGCTCCGGGTTCCGCTGATCCAGAACGCCCCGGCTCACCTCGATAGCGACCTCGCCGTTGACGGGCTGACTCTCCAGCAAGCCGTGGCAGGACACTGGCGGTGGCACTATCCGGGCACGCCCTACACGGGGATCGGGTCGGTCCTGTTGAGCTGGCCTCAGGCCCGGATCTGGGGCGCAGGTCCGATGACCCTGGTCAGTGGCGGGACGGTCGCGCATGTCCTCTTGATCGCGGCTGTCTTCACCCTGGCCTGGGGGGTATTCGGGCGGGGCGTGGCGATCGGCAGTCTCGTGCCCTTGACCTTCGCCTCGACGGGCGTCTTGTGGCTTTCGGGCCGAATCACCGGCGGCCACCTGCTGATCGTCGCCTGGAGCGCAATGGCCTGGCTGCTGCTGCACGAGACATGGGAGCGGCGCGGCCTGCGCCCCGCGATCGTGCTCGGATTCTGGTGCGGGTTGGGCATCTATCTCGATTCCATGTTCGTCCTGACTTTGGCCGGCCTCGCCTGCGCCGGCCTGATCGCCGTGGTCGTGGAGAGTTGCACCGGGCGCAGCAGTGCCCGCGGCGAGCTGTCCCTTAAGGAACGACGATCCTGGCTCGTGAGGCTGGCGCCAGGCCTGGCCCTCGTCCTGGCGTTTCTCGCGGGAGCAGCGCCGCGGGCTATCTGCCAGTGGGTCGAGCCGTACGATGCGTACAACGAGCAGTTCTCGTGGAGTCTCGAATCGCCGCTATTGGCCGGGCATTTCCGGATCCTCTTGCTCGAGTGCCTGCCCCGGCTGGTCGCCGGACATCGTCTGCCTGGACTCGAGGCCGATCCCGACCCGGCACTCATGGGCACCGGAGCGCCGATTCAGAAGAGCAACACGAGCCGAGAGGCATTTCGGTGGTGGACGCTGCTGCTGACGATCCTGGCCCTCGGTCTTTTCGCCGCGGCATTGCTGGCACTGGGAGCGATCGCCCTGAACGGCCGGGCCGTCGCCCCGCGAATCATCGCCACGGGAATGCTCGCCTCGGCGCTGGGGGTCGCCGGGGGCTTCCTGGTCAACCGGAACATCTTCAACTCGGACAATTATCGGTACCTGGTGTTGCTCTTGATACCCTGGGCGATCGGTTGCGGTCTGGTTCTGCGGGGCGCGGTCCGTCTCGGGGGACCTGCGCGGTGGGGCGGGGTTGCCCTGGCATTGACGCTGGCGGCCCTGTTCACCTGCGATGCCGTAGCGTGGTATCGTCGATTGGGCTGGATCGATGAGCGGCTCGTGTTGATCCCTCAGAGGATCGATGACCCTGCGCTGCGATGGCTTGGAAACCATCCCCAAATCGGTTCGATCTTTGGTGGCTACTGGGACGTCTACCGGCTCTCGTTCCTGAGCGAGGGAAAAGTGAAGGGCGTTCCGTTCCCGCTTTTTCCGAACCGGTTTCCCGAGTGGTCGAGCGGGCTGCCGGACGGGCGCCCGGAAACGCTGCTGGCGCGCCGGTCCCCTGAAGGGCAGTTGTACTTGACCCGTGCACTCCGCCAGGGTGGAAACGTGCTCTACCGGGAAGGCGGTCTGACCATCGTGAACTGGCCGTGGTCGATGCCGGCGTCGAACCCGCGGTGATCGCCAGGAGCGAAGCGTTGACTCGCGGGGTTGATCCCGCCTTGAGGAGTGGTCGTGGCAGCGGCTGAGCGTGCTCCGGAACAGGGCGATCCCTGGTTCGTGCGAACTGGCTGGGGCTGGGGCGATCTGGCGGCCCTCCTGGTCTGGACGGCGGCGGTTGCCTGGCTCTTCCGGCAGGCCGTCACGCTGCGCAAGGCGCTTTTCTATTTCGACATCACCGAGATCAATTATCCCTACCGGTCGTTCTTCGCCGAGGAGCTGCGGGCCGGGCGGTTTTCGCGGTGGTGTCCCTGGCTCTACTGTGGGATGCCTCTCTACAGCGAGAGCCAGGCGGGGTATCTGCACCCGCTCAAGTACCTCTTGTACCCCTGGATGGAGACCTGGAAGGCGTTCAACTTCGACACGGTGCTATCGATCTGGCTGACCGGCCTGGGGACCTATGGCTGGCTGCGCCGGCACGTCCGGCCCGCCGCGGCCCTGATCGGGGCATCCCTCTTCGGCCTGGGAGGGTTCACCTGGGCCCACCTGGTGCATACCAGCATGATCAACGCCTTGGCCAGTGTGCCGTTTGTGATCTGGGGGCTGGAATGGTCGTGGGAAAGAGGCCGGTGGCGAGGGGTGGTTCTGGCGGCACTCGCCCTGGCCTGCGAGGTCTTCGCGGGGCACTTGCAGGACGTGTTGCTGACTTCGGGAATCGTCGCTCTCTACGGTCTGTACAGATTTGCCACCGAGCCGGCCGGGCAGGGGCGGTGGCGTGATCTGGGGATGGCCGCAGGGCTGTTATGCCTGGGTATGCTGCTCTCGTCCGTGCAGTGGATTCCATCCAAGGAGCTGCTGGATCGTTCGCCGCGGGCAGGAGGGTTGAGCTACAAGGATCTGACTTTCGCCTCATGGTCTCCCGAGCTCCTTCCCACCATGGTAGTGCGCGAGGCCTACGGGACGCGGGCCCGCGATACCGACTGGATGGATGGGTTTTATCCCTACCACGAGATGGATACGTACCTCGGGCTGATGGGTCTAGCGCTCGCGGTCATCGGTGCCGGTGGTCCCGGCCTGCGCGATCGCTGGGCGGGCTTCTGGGTGCTGCTAGCCGCGATCGGCGGCGTGCTGATGCTGGGGAAGTACACCTTCCTGTTCGACCTTGCGAACAAGGTTCCCGTGGCGGGCAGCTCGCGTGAGCCGGTCCGGTTTCACCTGTGGGTCTCGCTGGCGGTGGCCGCGCTGGCGGCCGTCGGGGTCGAGCGACTGGCGCGCCCAGGCTTCGTGCCGCTTCGCTCCGCGTCGATTCTTGTCGCTGCACTCGTTGCCGCCTCGATTCCGGTGCTCCTCTATATCTACGCGCCCGTCTGGACCGAGCCGGGGCGCTGGGTAACACCTTACCACCTGGCGCGCTATCGCTGGCTCGGGCAAGAGCTGAGGGCCGCATCCTGGCGCAACGCCATGCTGATCTTGCTCGGGTCGGCAGCCGCGTGGTGGGCAAGCAGATCGCGTCTACCTCTGCGCCGGGGCGGGATCGCCTGGGTTTTCCCCTTCCTGGTCCTGGTGGATCTGATGTCTGCTCACGCCCAGGACGTGCCGACGGTCACGCCGGCTTACTGGACGTCGCCACCGGAAACGGTTCGACGGCTCAAGGCCGATCCAGACTTCATACGCGTTTTCGGCAGGGGAGACAAGCATTCCGGCGAGCCCGGCTACGCCTCCGAACCGATCGATTACCTCTCGGCGCGCGACGCCCTCGACTGGAGCCTGCCGGCAGTATGGGGCCTGGCGTCCTCGAAAGGAGAGACGCCGATGATCGCCCGCCGGCTGCTCGATTACTTCGATCACGTCAAGATCGGCACCGGGCGGCTCGATATCGAGAGCGTCAGTCACGTGGTCACCGGCCGCATCGCGCGGAACGCGTTTCTCCCGAACGAGCCCACCGGCGCGGCGTTTGTGCATCGCAATCCCAATGTGCTACCCAGAGCCCGCCTGGTCGGCCGGCCCGTCTATGTTGAAGATGCGGCCGGTGGCGTCAAGGCACTCGAGCGGCTGGGACCGGAGAACCGTACTCGGTTGATCGTCGAGGATCCGACGCGGCCGCTCGCCGCTTCGGCCGAGGTGTCGGGCACGGCCCGGATCGTGACCGACCTGCCCGAACGGGTCGTGGTCGAGACCGGGTCGTCCAATCCCGCTTACCTGGTCCTTGCCGACACGTTCGATCCCGGCTGGTCGGCAACCGTGGACGGCAGCCCCGCGCCGATCCGCCCCGCCTACGTGGCCTTTCGCGCGGTTGCCCTGACGCCGGGCCCACACACCGTCGTGTTCACCTACCGCCCGGCCGGATTCACCCTGGGCCTGACGATCTCGATCGTGGGCATCGCGCTGGCGATGTTTCTCTGGTTCCGGCGCGGCGGGGTCGGGCCTTCCGCCGGAGATCACCTCGACCTTCCCCGGTCGGTCCAGTTCCGCAAGCTGCTCTTCCTGACTCTGACCGTGATCGTGATCGTCTCGGCGATCTGGATCGGCCCCGGAGCGCGCCTGTCCTTGCAGGACCGATGGACCGGCAGCTTCCACCGGTTCACCTGGGGCGCCGGGTTGGCGGCGATGAAGGCCGACCGGCAATAGGGCCAGGGCTGCCGAGAGCGAAATCTCCTTCCCCGAGAGCACGGATGTCCCCATCCAGATGAGTGCTATCACGAGGGCAAGACCCGGTGATGAGGGATTGAATTTCGCACCGCGTTCGCCTATTGTTGTTACCTTAAAGTGTTGTCAAGTTTCACAATGACGGCCCTCAAGAGAAGGCCGGTGGTAGTGGGGCGAGAGATGTCGATCACGAAGGAGAAAAAGTCGGAGCTGATTGGGTCTTTCAAGCGGGGCGAACACGACACAGGTTCACCGGAGGTGCAGATTGCCCTCCTGACGGCCCGGATCAATGACTTGACCGATCACTTCAAGACTCACGCCAAGGACCATGCCAGCCGTCGCGGACTGCTCATGATGGTCTCAAAGCGGTCCGGTCTGCTGAAGTATTTGCGGCTGCACGACCGGAAGAAGTATCTCGAGGTGATCAGCCGCCTGGGAATTCGCAAGTAGCTGGGGCGCCGCGGATGCGGGGTTTGCGCTCTTCCCCATGCAGCTAGCCGCACCATGACTCTCCTGTCGGTTGCGGGCCGACTCAGGCCAGCGCGGCGGAGGGTTTACCCGGGGACGTCTCCCCGGTGCAGATGACAAGACGTTTTCACACGGGTGATTGTGACGATTTGCCCGATGTTTGCCGAGGACGCAATTCATGGTGAGTCTGCAAGGATGCGAGCCGGGTTTCGCTGGAAGAAACCAAGCAACGAACCGGCTGTTCCTCGATTCTCCCGTCGGCCTGCGCGGGACCTCTCTGGCGCCGTGTTTTGATCATGGCCGTCGGCACCGGGCACATCCTTCTTATTCTTATTATTCTCTCGCGCCGCTTCGGGCGGCCTCGCAGGTAGCATTCCATGTCCAGCACCGCGTTAGCTCGCAAGATCGTTGAACGGACCATCGGTGAGAAGGTGATCAGCCTGGAGACCGGGTTCCTGGCCAAGCAGGCCAGCGGGGCCGTGGTCGTGCGGATCGGCGACACCATGTCGCTGGTCGCCACCATGGCGGCGCCGGGTCGCGAAGGGCTCGACTTCTTTCCCCTCACCGTCGATTACCGAGAAAAAACCTACGCCGCGGGCAAGTTTCCCGGCGGCTTCATCAAGCGTGAGGGCCGGCCAACCACCAAGGAGATCCTCACCGCCCGGCTCATCGACCGGCCGATCCGCCCGCTCTTTCCCGAGTGGTATCACGAAGAGGTGCAGATCCAGGCCGGGCCGATCTCGGCCGACCGGCAGAATGACCCCGACGTCCCCTCGATCATCGGCGCGTCGGCGTCGCTGCTTTTGACCAAGGCGCCCTTCCAGGGTCCGATCGGGGCGGTGCGACTGGCCCGTGTCGAGGGCAAGCTCATCGCCTTTCCGACCGTGGCAGAGCTTGAGAAGAGCGATCTGGACCTGGTCGTCGCCAGCACCACGAAGGCCGTCGTGATGATCGAGGGCTTCGGTGAAGAATTGCCCGAGCCCGAGATGGCCGACGCGATCATGCGGGCCCACCACCTGAACCAGGAGGTCATCCAGCTCCAGTTCGATCTGCTCGAGGCCGTGGGCTTGCCCATCCCCGAGCACGTCGAGACGCCGGCCGACCCGCTCCGGCAGGTCCTCCACGACCGCTACGCGGATCGGCTGCGGGAGGTCAAGCAGATCGTGCTCAAGCAAGAGCGCAACGGCGCCACCAGTGTCTTGCTGGACCAGGTGATCAAGGACCTCATTCCCGCCGACGGCACGGCGCTTGCCGTCCCCACCGGTCAGGTGGGCGAGAGCGGGGAGGCGCCCTTGGAGGTGCCCGTGACGCCGGGCCGGATCAAGGCGGCCTTCACCGCGGTCGAGGAGCGCGTCGTTCGAGAGCTGATTCTCGAAGGCAAGCGGCCCGACGGCCGCGGCCCGCGCGACCTGCGGTCGATCAGGTGCGAGGTCAGCCTCTTGCCCCGCGCCCACGGTTCGGCGATCTTCCAGCGCGGCGAGACACAGGCCCTGGTCACGACCGTCCTGGGCACAACCGCCGACGAGCAGCGGGTCGACGGCATCATGGACGAATACAACAAGAAGTTCATGCTCGACTACAACATGCCCCCGTTCGCGGTCGGCGAGATTCGCCCGATCCGCGGGCCCGGCCGGCGCGAGATCGGCCATGGCGCACTCGCCGAGCGTTCCGTCGCTCCGATCTTGCCCAGCCCGGCGAAGTTCCCCTACACGATCCGGGTCATCTCCGACATCCTCGAGTCCAACGGATCCAGCTCGATGGCCTCCGTCTGCGGGGCCACGCTCAGCCTGATGGACGCGGGTGTGCCCATCAGCGACCCGGTTGGTGGAATCTCCATCGGCCTGGTCCAGGACGAGGCCAGCGGGCGGCACATCCTGCTCACCGACATCATCGGCGACGAGGACCACTTCGGCGACATGGACTTCAAGGTGGCGGGAACCCAGCGGGGAGTCACCGGGATCCAGCTCGACCTCAAGAATAAAGGCATCACCGAGGAGATCATCCGCGAGACCCTCGAGCAAGCCCACGAGGCCCGCCTGGAAATTCTGCGGGCGATGCTGCGGGCGATCAAGCGGCCGCGCGAGGAGATTTCCGCCAACGCGCCGCGGCTGATCCAGATCCAGATCAATCCCGAGAAGATCGGCCTGATCATCGGCCCCGGCGGCAAGACCATTCGCCGGCTCCAAGAAGAGACAGGCGCCAAGATCGACATCGAGGACAGCGGCATCGTCACGCTCTCCAGCCTGGAAGCCGCGGGGGCCGAGGCCGCGCGCGACAAGATCGTGGCCATGACCGAGGGCGTCCAGATCGGCCGGATCTACGAGGGCCGGGTCACCTCGATCAAGGAATTCGGGGCCTTCGTCGAGATCCTTCCCGGCAAGGACGGCCTGGTCCATATCAGCGAGCTGTCCGATGGCTATGTCTCCAGTGTGGCGGACATCTGTCGGGCCGGCGATCCGATGCTGGTGAAGGCCATCGCCGTGGACGACCAGGACCGCGTGAAGCTGTCGCGCAAGGCCGCCCTGGCCGAACGCGGAGTGCCCGACGAATTCGCGTCGCGAACCCGGCCGGCAGGGGGCCCGGCCGACCGGCCTCCAGGCGGTGGCCCACCAGGCGGCCCGCCGCGCCGGCCTGCTCCTCCTCCGGGCGACGTTGGACGCGATCGGGGCTACGGGGGTGGCGACCGCGACCGCGATCGCGGCGGTTCGCGAGGCCCATCGCGGCCTTGACGGCCAGCGGGCAACCCCCGGGGTGGCCTCGTTCCCGCGGGATGGATGACCGGCCGTCCGTTGTGAATTCAAGTAATTCGTGAACCGTTCCCATGGCCAATCCCGTCGCCAGAACTGTTTCCGACGGTTCCCTCGATGCTTCCGGAGGGGCGATGTCCTCGCCCCCGTCCGGCCACGCGCGGTCTCAGCCCACATGCACAACGCATCCGACCATGACTCGGGAGCCCGGACCGGACGGCAATGCAGGGAACGTTGCGGATGCAGCTCCCGCCGAGCACGACATCACCCGGCGGCTCCGCGCCCAGAATGCCGAGCTCTCTCAGCTCGCCGGCGGTCTGGCCCACGAGATCCGCAACCCGCTGTCCACCTTGTCGCTCAATCTCGACCTCCTGGAGGAGGATTTTCAAGGGGCCGAATCCCCGCGAGACCGTCGCATCCAGCAGCGCGTCGGCCGGCTCAAGCGGGAAGTTCAGCGGCTCTACGACGTCCTCGAGAACTTCCTCCGGTTCGCCCGCGTGCAAGAGCTGAAATTTGCCCCGACCGATCTCAATGCCCTGGTCGAGGAACTGTGCGATTTCTACGAGCCCCAGGCATCGACCCTGGGGATCGTGGTCCGCACCTATTTCTCGCCCGACCTGCCGCGCCCGGTCATCGACGCCGACCTGTTCAAGCAGGCGGTGCTCAACCTGATGCTCAACGCCGAGCACGCCATGGCGGAAGGCGGAGAGCTGATCATGACGACCCGGCGGGACGGCCGCTGGATCGTGCTCGATGTCATCGATACCGGCGCCGGCATGCCCGAGGACGTCCAGACCAGGATCTTCGACCCCTTCTACTCGACTCGCCCCGGCGGCAGCGGCCTGGGTCTGCCGACCACGCGGAAGATCGTCGAGGCTCACGGCGGGACCATCGAGGTCGACAGCGTCCCGGGCAAGGGGTCGCGGTTCTCGCTCCGCCTGCCGGTGCCAACCCATCTGGACCCCAGCACTGCTGACGACCCTCTCGTGATCTCGTGAGACTCCTTTGCCTCGGCTCGACAGCCATTGGCGTGAGCCCGCGGTCGGCCCAGGGGTGGGGGAACAATGACGTTTAACGAATTGGTCCGTCTGCTGGAGGAGAACGGCTTCAGCCTCATCCGAGAGAGGGGATCGGTCCGCTATTACGGCAAGGAAGGCTGGGTGCGGCCGATTCGAGTCGATTATCATGGGTCGAAGGAAGTGCCCACCGGAACCTGCCAGGCCGTCCTGAAAGCAGCAGGGTTCAGGAGAACCGAGGAGCCAGCCGATGATTGAATTGCCCTACTGCCTTATTATTGAAGCAACCGATGAGCCCGACTTCTTCGGTTTCTACTCCCCCGATCTGGAGGGATTCACAGGGATCGGCCATTCTGTGGAGGATTGCCTGTTCCAGGCGAAGTGGGGCATGCGGGAGTTCGTGCAAGTGATGGCCGAGAGAGACATGGCGATCCCGCCGAGAAGCGAAGAGCCCACAGTGCTTATCAAGAACTCGAAGCGGGACACGGGCACCTGTTCGCAAGCGCAACCCGCCTGAAGAGACGAGTACTGGCCGATGGACCAGCAGATCCGCGTCCTTGTGGTCGATGATGATGAACCCCACGCCGACGCCGTGGCCGAGAGCCTCGTGCGAGTCGGCTACGAGTGCGTCGTGGCCACCAGCGGGCGCGAGGGCCTGCGTCTGATCGAGGAACAGACCTTCGATATCATCATCACCGACCTGATCATGGATGGGGTCGGCGGCCTGGAGATCCTGGCGAAGGCCAAGCACGAGCTGCCCGACGCCGAGGTGGTCATCCTCACCGGTCACGGCACGATCAAGACGGCCGTCACCGCCATGCAAGCCGGCGCGACGACGTACCTGACCAAGCCGCTGGATATCGGTGAGCTGCGCACGGTCGTGGAGAAGGCCTCGCGATCACAAAGGCTGGCACGGTCCAACATCGAGTACCAGAAGCAGCTCAACGAGAAGTTCGGCTTCGAGGGCGTCATCGGCAACTCGCCGGCCATGCACGCCGTGGTCGCCCGGCTCCGCCAGATCGCACCGACGTCCGCCTCGGTGCTGATCACCGGCGAGAGCGGCACAGGCAAGGAACTGGTGGCCAAGGCGCTGCACAACAACAGCCCCAGGCGCTACAAGCCGTTCGTCGCCCTCAACTGTGCGGCGCTTTCCGACAACATCCTGGAGAGCGAGCTTTTCGGCCACGTCAAGGGGGCGTTCACCGGTGCGGACCGGGAGCGCAAGGGCTGGTTTGAACACGCCAACGGCGGCACGATGTTTCTCGACGAGGTCGGCGACATTCCCCTGGGAACCCAGGTCAAGCTCTTGCGGTCGCTCGAGACCGGCGAGATCGTCCGGGTGGGCACCAACGAGCCGATCAAGGTCAACGTCCGCCTGATCTCGGCCACCAACCGCGACCTCACCGACGCCATCACCGCCGGCGAGTTCCGCCAAGACCTCTACCACCGTCTCAAGGTTGTCAGCGTCAAGCTTCCCCCGCTCCGCGAACGACGTGAGGACATGGACCTCCTGATCGATCATTTTCTCAAGGAGTTCACCACCTCGCACGACCGGAAGATCAGCTCGATCACCCCCGCGGTGCGGAAGTTGCTCCGCCAGTATAGCTGGCCGGGAAACGTGCGCGAGCTCAAGAACGTCATCGAGAGCATGGTCGTGATCGATACCGACGGCGTGCTCGACGTGGACGACCTGACCGAGGACATTCAGGCCGCCACGATCACCGCCCCCGGTGAGCGGCCCGCCGCCACCGATTCCCTGCTCGGCAAGCCGCTCGAGGCCATCGAGAAGCACTTCATCGTCGAGACTCTCAAGCTCTCCGGCGGCAACCGCGAGGAGGCCGCGAGGATGCTGGGCATCGGCGAACGCACCCTCTATCGCAAGCTCAAGGAATATGGCTCGAGCTGATCCAGGAGCCAGGAACCAAGGAGATGTCATGAAACACCACCTTACCGCGATCATCAACCGTGAAGGCGGAGGCTACGTGGCCCTTTGTCCCGAGCTAGACATCGCAAGCCAGGGCGACTCCATCGAGGAGGCTCGTGACAACTTGCGGGAAGCTGTGGAACTCTTCTTCGAGTGCGCTTCGCCTGCGGAAATCGAGCGCAGGGCATTTCAGGAGACTTACATCACACACCTTGAGGTGTCGGTTGGGTAAGGGAAGGAAAAGGGGTCATCACAAAATAGCGCTTCCTTAACCCCTAAACCGCTTGCATCAAGCGTTTACGTGCATGTCCCCGAGGCTCCTTCCCCTCTCAAACAGTCGATATCAGTGATGTCCCTAGTTCCCTCCCCCGAACCCAGGCTGAAAGGCCAGCCGAGGCCGCGTTTCATCGGCGCTCGATAGGCAAGGCCTTGAGCGCCTGAGAGTCCTGCCTGCTCTCGGGAGCAGGACTTGCATTGACTCCAGCCACGGGATCAGCCGTGCCGGCGGCGCATTCGCGCAGGACGGGCACGGTGGGGTCGAGGGCCGAGCGCTCGGGGGCGAGCTGGGGGAGGACGCGATTGTAGAGCAGTGTGACGGACGCCTTGGGGCGAAGGCCGCGATGGCGCTCGATCTCGCGAAGGGCGTCGGCCAGCGGCCAGCCCTGGACCACGAAGCGATACAGGCCCATCCAGGCGGGAGAGCGGTCCATGCTGGCGTGGCAGTGCACCAGGATCGGCCAGGCGGAGGGGTCCTGGGCCAGTGCCAAGGTCTGGGCGATGAAGGCCTCGCCCGAAGGGTCGTCGCCTGGCTCGTTGCCGACGTAATTCAGACCATGCTCATGGGCAAAGCGAATCTCGTCAGGCAAGAGAGGACTGCGCTCGGGAGTGTGCTCGGGAAACAGGTTGATGATCGTCCGGAAATGATGCCGCTGCTGGGCCAGCTCGAGTCCCTGGTAGGTGGGCATGGCGCTGAGATAGATGCGGCCAGGGACGACCTCGCGCAGGCGATGCAGCGGACGCTGGTGCCACAAGATGCCCCGGCCCGTGAAATCCAGGCCAAGCCAGAGCAACACGAGACCCGCGCTGATCGCGCCCCGGGACCAGCCTGGCGGCGCCTGGGGAAGAACCCGGAGCAGGGCCAACGCCCAGGCCAGCAAACCCCAGACGTAGATCCACCGAGGCCAGAAGCCGATCGGCTCGTGGTCGACCCAGCCGACCTGGCGCCCGAGGATCAGGCCGGCGGACACGACGATCAAACCGGCAATCCCGTGATGGCGGGCCTTTTTCCAGAGGGTGTCGATCGGCCCTTCAGCGACGCACCAGAGGACCAATACAAGCAAGCCCGCGGCCGCGCCGGCGAGGATCAGACGAATTGCCCAGGGCGCGTCAGGGTACAAGATCGTTCGCCAGCCCAGGCCGTGCCAGCCGTCCAGCAGCGGGCCGGGAGTCGCGGCATGCCAGAATCCGGCAAGGGAAAGGGCCATCGCTGCCAGCCAGGGGCGTTTCCGCGAGCCCCGGAAAAGCCCCCATCCCGAGAGCACGATGGCGGCGGCGGCCACATAAACGGCAATGTGGTCGATCGTGTCGCCCGGCTCCGCAAAGCGATAGGCCGGCGGTGGATACGCGTTGAAAGTGGGGCGGACCACGCGGGGGAACTCGGGGTCGATGTCGGACTCGAAGTCAACGACGTACCAGACCGCGGGGAGTGTCGCCAAGGCGAGCACGAGCCAGGGCCAGATCCGGATGCGCGATCCGTGCGCGGGTTTTGCCATGATTACCGGGCGCCCCTCGGAATCCACTCTCGGAGCCTCCCCGTCAGGCGGCCCGCTCCTCGACGTGCTTTATATCACGAAGGGCGTGTTCTGCGAAGACTTCCGTCTCGACCCGGCCCTTGCCGGAACGAATACCGAGGCGAACCAGCAGGCGACGGCGCAGCTCGCGGAAGGGGCGAGCAACCAGGCGGTGGGCCCGGATCCACCAGGGAATGCGCTTCTGCATCTCGATCGAGTCAATCCCGCACTGGTCCGGCCGGCAACGTGCCCAGTGCTTCATCAGATGGTACTGGTCGCTCCGCGCGAAGATCCGGAAGAGCGGTCCAGAGGGCAGCCACCTCGGCCAGGTCAAGCTGATCTGGAAGTCGATGAGGCAAGGCTCGCCACGCTCGCTGACGATGATGTTCTCACGCTTGTGCAGGTCAACATACACGGTCCGACGCTTGTGCATTTCCTCGAGCAGGTGATTCAAGTCATGGAAGAAGGTGTCAGAAACCGCCTCGCGGTTGCCCAGGGGATGGCCGGTGACGTACTCGCGGGCGACGGCATTGCGGAGGGCCGGTCCAGCGACGCGAACCGGGCCCGCCAGAGCCGGAATCCCTTGCAGGCCGGCCAAATGCTCCAGCAACGTTCGCTCATTGTTCGCCGTCCGGCGGCCCAGCCAGGCGAGCGGTAGACCAAGAACGGGCGCTTGACGATGAAGCTTCACCACCCGCAAGACGCCCTCCGGGTTTTCATACAAAGCCGTGGCCGCCCAGGAATCATGCTTGAAGAGTTCTCGCAAGCGATGCGGCACCCCTGCGATTTGCAAGCTCTCGGGCGGAGACTCAAGCCCCAGAGCTTTCAACCACCTCGGTCGAGGCTTGACCTTGGACTTGCTGGAGAGCGCATGCGTGGACACAGTCATTGTGCGTCCTGACAAACCGAGATTTCTGTGAAGTCTGCGATACTTGTTCTGCTTCTTCGGTCTTTGCGCCCGGGCTGCTTGAGTGAAAAACCCGAGAGTCGCATTCAGGGCCTGATTCGCGGGTTCAGGCGTCTTGCTCGGATCCGGACAGGGAGGGGCGGAGCGGGGGGTGAGGCGGATCGGGCACGGGCAGGTTGGAACGAGACATGGTGGGATGAAACGGTACCGAAGCCTCAGCGGGAGGCCCCAGCAGCCAGCGGGCCAGCCTTCCACGCTTGAGGTCGGGACGGAGCAGGCGGGTGGGCCGATCGAGGTCTTTGAGAATCCCCTGGGCGGCAAGGTAGCCGCTGCGGACCGCGCCTTCCATGGTGGCCGGCCAGCCGGTATCGGTCCAGTCACCGGCCAGGAAGAAGCCGTCAACCGGTGTCCGTTGAGGAGGCCGCAACCGGTCCACGCCCGGCCGGACCGCGAAGGTGGCCCCGTGCTCGGTCACGACCCACCACCGCAGCAGGCGGGCCTCTCGTACCACTGGCCAGATCTTGGCCAGGTCGGCGAGGACGGCGTCGCGGATCGTCAGCTTGTCCAGCAGAAGCAGGCCGTAAGAGGCGCTGATCACCACTTGAAGATATTGACTGTCGTCGCTGGACGATCCAGGTTCGGAGCCCGCGGGGGCGGACGATCGGGGGGCCGTTCGTCCTTGGAGGGCTGTGTGGTTGAATATCCACTGGACCAGGCGGCCGGGCGTCACCACGTGGTCGAACGGGCAGACCGGGCGATCAAACCAGAGATGGATTCCGGTAATGGGCGAGGACTGAAGCAATTCGACACCGTGCAGATCGGGAATCCTGGTGGTCAGGGAGTCGGCGAGCAGTCCGTGGACACGATCGAACGAGACGGCCAGAACCACGAAATCAGCAGCCAGCGGCACACCCGAGCGCAGGACCACTCCCCGCAAGGTGCCATCCTCGTCGCAATCGATTGCACGGACACCCGTCGTCAGGCGGACCTCGGCGCCATGCTCGCGCAGCCATTGCTCCAGGCGAGAGCCGTACAGTTCACCCAGTGGAACCAGGGGGAGTTCCATCTGAAACCCGGTCCGGGTGCTCAGGAATCCATCGACGAACACCTTGCGGGCATGGCCAAAATCCATCTGGTCGAGCTGTTCGTTCAGGGCAGAGACCAGCACGGTGGACCAGAACAGGTCGATCGTGCGAGCACTTTGCCGATGCCTGCGCAGCCAGTCGGCGAACGATTCGCCCGGCCGCTCGTCGGGGCCGAGCGCCAGGCAGGCCAGGCCGTAGCCGACCCGCAGCTTATCTCTCCAGTTCAGGTAACTGGCGCTCAGGAAACTCTCGGTCAAGTGGAACGGAGCGGGACCCAGTCCGGCCCGGAGCCGCGAGACCCGTCCCTCGGGACCAAGAAACACGACGGCCGGCTCACGGCGAAAGAGGTCGGCGACACCCACCCGCTTGCAGAAATCGCCCAGGTTTGTGCAGCATGCCATGCTGACATGCTGACAGTTGTCCACCAGCTCGCCGGTGACGGGGTCAGTGAACGAGCTGGCACGGCCGCCCAGCCTGGGCCGGCTTTCCAGGAGCGTGATCCGCAGGCCGCGACCGACAAGTCCCGACGCAGCGGCCAGGCCCGCCAGGCCGCCACCGACGATCACCACATGAGGAGGGGGGGGCTTGTGTACCAGCGACATCAGACGAAGGAGAGGCTCTGAGCTCAAGGAACGAGAGTTGGTGATTGCACGATCGGCTGGCGGAGGAACCGCTGGGGCAGAGCACGCAAAGCAATTGCGGCTTTTCGCCAGGTGGGAACCGCCACCCGGGTGTTCAGTACGTTGTAATCGCGCTGGGCGATCTCGTCGAGCAAGGCCCGGTAGATTCCCACGATGGTCAGCAGCACGGGCCGGCCAACCGGGTCGATCAGCGGCGCCAGTTCTCTCGCCTGCTCGTAATAGGCGACAGCGCGTTGTGCCTGAAAGGCTAGCAAATCGTGGAGCCCACGGCTGGGCCGGTCGGCGTCCAGCTCACGCGGTTCGACGCCGAACCTGGCCATCTCGTCCTGAGGAAGGTAGACACGTCCGTTGCGGGCATCCTCGCGGACGTCGCGCAGAATGTTGGTGAGCTGCAGCGCGATGCCGCAAGCCTCCGCCAACCGCTCGGCCCTGCCGCCGTCGGATCGGTAACCCCAGATATGAATGCAGCAGAGCCCGACGACCGAAGCGACGTGATAACAATAATCGACCAGCTCATCGAAGCTGGCGAACGGCCGCGGCTGCACGTCCATCGACACCCCTTCGATCACCTCATTCAGCAGCGAGGGCGAGATCCCCCAGCGGGAGACCGTGTCGGCCAGAGCCAGCAACCCCGGCCACGCCACCGGCTCTGCCGCCAGTGCCGCTTCCAGCTCGGTCCGCCATAGCCCCAGCGCAGCTTCCTTCTCAGCGGCGCTGCCGGAACCATCGGCCAGGTCATCGGTATGCCGCATGAACGCATAAAGCGCGTACATCGACTGCCGGCGGGCACGGGGTAGTAAGCGGAAAGCGCAATGGAAGTTCCTCGCCTCTCTCCGCGCGATCTTGCCGCAGAACTGATAGCTGGCCGCAAGTGTGGGTTCCATCCTCACCGGGGACTCTCCAGAGGGCGCGCCGCGGCGCTCGAGGTTATTGCCATCTCCTGGGAAACCGCGGCCGGGATCGAGCTTGACCGAGCAGTCCTGCGACGACCGCCAATTCGAGCCAGTCCGAGGCCAACCAGGGCGCGTCCCAGGAGCCCGATCTTGGTCCATCGGGTCAGGGCGGGGCGGCTGCTGAGAACGTCGAAACCGCGGGCTTCGATTCGATCCAGTATTGCCAGGCCGCCCCGTGAGAACAGGTCGATATCGACGGCCAGCGCACCGGGAATCCTCGGCACCAAGGCACGCCCCTGGTCGAACAAGGCGCGCGTGCGCTCGACCTCGAAGCTCATCAACTCGGCGCAAGCCGGCGTGAACCTGAGCGCCTTCAGATCGGACTCGGGATAGCCGAATTGCTGGCGATCCTCGCGCGGCAAGTAGATCCGGCCGATGGCCAGGTCGCGTGCCACGTCCTGCCAGAAGTTCGCAAGTTGCAGCGCAGTGCACGTGGCGCCGGCCAGGCGGGCGTTCTCGGCTGTATACGCACCGGCCAGATGGAGCACCAGATGACCAACCGGGTTGGCCGACCGCGTGCAATAGTCCACGAGCTGAGCATAGGTCTGGTATTCCGTGACCGTCTGATCCTGCACGAACGCGTCGATGAGCGCCTCGAACGGGTCGATCGGGATCTTGTAGCTCGAGACGGTCTCGGCCAGCGCAACCATGACCGGATGCCGCGTCTGGCCCTGGTACATGGCCCGCAGCTCGCCGCGCCACCATTTCAGAAGCTCGACCGATCGCGCGGGGTCGCCGATCTCGTCGCCCAGGTCGTCTGACCAGCGACAAAAGGCGTAGATGCTTTGAAATGCCGGTCGGTGTTCGCGCGGCGTCAGCCAGGTCAGCACGCTGAAGTTTTCGTAGTGAGTGGCCGTCAGGTGGGCACAGTAGGCGCAGGCTTCGTCGCGCGAGACGCGTTCGGCGGCCTCGGGCCCATAGCGCCGTAGATCGTCCTGGAAAGACATGATCCTGAGATCCTCGCTCTGGCCGACCCCATGCCCCGTTCAGCACAGATTCTACTGGCCTGCGCCGCCGTGTGCCAGACAGGGCGACTGGATCGTTGACCCCTTGATCCCGCGCGGCGACAATCAGCGGAAGTCCGAGCCCAAGGGGAGTTCGCGGGGCAACTGCCGGCAACGCTTGCCGCCTGTCCCGGCTGGACGCTGCTGTACACCAGGGAGAGGATCGGGCTAACAATGATGGAGATGAGGAGGTGCGAGAAGCGGCGGTGCGGGAGCTGGCGCGGGGCTGGCGGACCGACCCCGAGACCCTCGCCTTCCTCGAGGTACTCGAGGTAAAGGAGTAAGCACCAGAAAGAAGTCGTTCAGAACTATCATGGCGGAGCGTTCAATCATGACTCAGATCCAACCCTACAGCCTCTGGATCGGCCAAGCAGGAGAGGCACGCGATTATGAGCGGATCGCCGATGCGGGCATCGAGGCCCTGGTTAACCTGGCCGCGGAGGAGAAGTGTGACCAGCCGCCCCGGGAGCTGCTCTATCTCCGGTTCCCCCTGATCGACGGGATCGGCAACCGTACCGGGTGGCTCGATCTGGCCGTGACCAGCGTGGCCAATCTTCTGAGGCTGCGCGTGCCGACTCTCGTTTACTGCGGGGCAGGCAGGAGTCAGTCACCGGTCATCGCGGCATCCGCACTGGCCGTTGCCTTCCGAGAGAATCCGGAGGATTGCCTGAGGCGCGTGGTGTCACAGCATCCCAGCGACGTGTCGCCTGGCTTCTGGGACGAGGTGAAAGTCGTGCTCGACAGGAAGGCAAGCTGAAAGGCGTCCGTGGTCCCTATCCTCGCTGGTCGATCGGCACGTAGGAGGACTCGCGGGGGCCGATGTAGATTTGCCTCAGCCGGGCAATCTTGAGAGTTCCGGGGACACGACGCTTAATTTTTCGGAGTTAGGTATGGTGTCCCCGGAACTAAGGCCGATGCGCTCAGCCTGGGGTCGTCGGCGAGGAACCAGAGAAGGGCGTGGGTGTCGAGCAGGAGCTTCACTCCATGTACTCCCGGAACTCTTCGAGCGGTTCGTCAAAGTCGTCCGACATCCAGATCTTGCCCTTGAGACTTCCCGCCTTGGGGTAGCCGGGCCACGACGCGGCGCCGCTGGCGTGCTTGGGCTTGTGGACGAGGACGAATGACTCGCCTGAATCGAGATGAATCTCCACGCTCTCACCCGTCTCGACCAGGGCCAGGAGTTCGGGCAAGCGTTTCTGGGCTTCGGCGACGGTCACCTGGATCACGGATTTGGCTCCTTTCGCAGCGATGAGGCACGTGTGTCAGGCAGGAGCTCACCCTACCTTCGGCCACCCTCTCCCAGGGGAGAGGGAACGCGCAGCGGCGGATGAGGGGGGCAGGCCTTCGGCTACCTTCTCCCGCCGGGAGAAGGTGCCGCGCAGCGGCGGATGAGGGGGGGCAGGGCCTCGGCCAGTACCGCCCCTCACCCGGCCTTCGGCCCGACCCCGCAAGCGGGGTTCCCCCCGCTCCCGGCGGGAGAGGGATCGCGCAGCGGCGGATGAGGGTCACTCATGCCGGAGGGATTGTTCGCTGATCCGGCT